>DALYHZ010000187.1:0-5255 GCA_031970635.1 Methylococcaceae bacterium
CAATTGCTCCGTTCATCATAGTAATCAAATTCCTACAAATCGATAATCCCAATCCTACGCCAGTATGAACATGAGACGTGGAAGAATCTGATTGATTAAACGGATTAAAGAGTTTGACTTGTTGTTCTGAACTAATGCCAATCCCTGTGTCTTGGATTTCAAAACGGCATTGCATGTCTCCATCAACCCCTACCGTTTGCATTACGCGCACATTAACTTCACCTTGCTCGGTAAATTTGAGTGCATTATCGAGTAAATTGGTCAAAATTTGCCGCAAACGTGTTGGATCGCCCAACCATAAAATAGGGAAATTTGCAGGGATAAAACAAGTCAATTCAATTTTATAGTCGGCAATATGACTTGATAACGATGAGCAAACTTCTTCAACTAAAACAGGCAGGTGAAATTCAATATGTTCTAGTTCGACTTTATGCGCTTCCAGTTTAGAAAAATCCAAAATATCATTCAACGTTATTAATAACGTTTCCATAGAACTTGCAGCTGTATCGAGTAAATCCGTTTGCGCTTGTGTTAAATTCGAATCTCGCAGCAAATCAAGCATGCCTAAAATGCCATTCATAGGCGTGCGAATTTCATGACTCATATTCGTCAAAAATTCCGATTTCATGTCGGTCATTTTCACAGTCATTTCACGGGCGAGGTCTAATGAATGTTGTGCTTGTTCTTGCAATAATGCCAACGCCATCATCTCGCCGACTTGTTTAAGCATAGCTAATCGAGTCATACTTTGTAGCGGATGCGTGTTAGCATATAACACAAATATCCCTATTACATTCCCGCCGTAAATCATTGGGACGATGTAATGACCATGAATGTCATTTTCATTTTCTTTGCTGTCGTCACTTAAATCACAAAAACAGGTATCTGTGATGGTAATTTCAGTGGTTTTTGCTGATTTCCCCAAAATTCCCTTACCAATCAAAATCCGTTGTTCATGCGGAATAAAATCATCACTAAAATGACCAACTCGAACAAATACATCTAAAAATTTTTCATCTGCACTCTTGGTTAAAATCACGCCTTTTCGTTGAAAATCAAGATGTTGGAGCTCACACAGCATGACTAACACTTCTGTGAATCGTGTTTTTAGCGGTTTTTGTTGCTGTAAAATTTGTGCGATGTCTAATTTTGCGGCTTTATCTGCATGTTCGCTGTGTAAATTTTCTTCTTTTGCAACTTGCACACTGATGTCACGTTGACTCTGCACATAACCGCTCAAATCACCGTTGGCTTTAAATATGGGCGTAATACTCACTGCTGCCCAGTAATCAACAGTCTTAGGTTCTTCTGTGAATGTGTATTCAATGACTTGCCGCCGATTTAACAGTCGCCCTGTCCACGTTTTACCTTGTTTTAAAGTGTCATACATGGTGGCTAACGTTTGCACATCTGTATTCTCACTGTTGAAAAGCATAGGTTTGTGTTCGAGCAATTGCGTTTCGAGCCAACCACTTAATCGGCAAAACGCCGGATTGGCATATTCAATCACACCTCTGGCATCAGTGATTAAAACCATTTCGTTACTGGTTTCTAATCCTTGTTTTAATGTAAGCAATTTTAATTCGGCATTTTTTTGTTCTGTAATATCGCGACGAATTGATAAATATTGGTACGGCTCACCCGCCTCGTTTAATAGCGGTGCAATCGTGCTATCCACCCAATAAATTTCACCATTCTTACGACGATTACAAAATTGTCCGTGCCATGTTTCACCTTTTGAAATTATTTGCCAAAGTTGCGCGATAAATTCCTTGGAGTGATAACCCGAATTGATAATGCTGTGTGTTTGCCCTAATAATTCCGCTTCTGTATAGCCAGAGACCGCACAAAATTTTTCATTAGCATAAATAATGATGCCCTGTGTGTCGGTTAAACTGATCAAAACGTGTGTATTGAGTAATTTTTGCACTGCCACATTCAATTCAGAATGTGTGGGCATAGCAACTCCTTCCTTTAGAAACAAGGGAGAAAACGACGCATTAGAACGAGAAACTTTGGTCATATTTATAGATTTGATTTACGCTGTAACTAATATGGCAGACAGTATATAATCCCACATTTTTACTAAATTTTCACTAAATTCACATTGGAAAAAATATGCTTGGCAAACTGGTCAAATTAGTTATAGGTAGCCGTAACGACAGGCTGATTAAGAAAAAAAGAGTATTGGTCAAAAAGGTCAATGCCCTGTCCTCAGAATACGAAAAACTTTCTGACGAGGCTCTGCAAGCTAAGACTCAGGAATTTCGTGATCGTTTAGCAAAGGGCGAGAAATTAAACAATTTATTGCCTGAAGCCTTTGCAACCGTGCGTGAAGCATCAACACGGGTTTTTGGTATGCGCCATTTCGACGTGCAACTTATCGGCGGCATGATTTTGCACAAAGGCAAAATTGCAGAAATGAAAACCGGCGAAGGCAAAACGTTAATGGCAACGCTTGCGGCATATTTAAATGCTCTGCCCGCACGCGGCGTTCACGTTGTTACAGTCAACGATTATTTGGCAAAACGTGACGCTGAAACCATGAGCAAACTCTATGATTTTTTGGGATTAAGCACCGGCGTTATTTTGGCGCAAATGGAGGCGCATGAGCGTCGCAAAGCCTATGCCGCCGATATTACTTACGGTACAAATAACGAATTTGGCTTCGATTATTTGCGTGACAACATGGCATTTACATTAGAACAAAAAGTTCAACGTGATTTGCATTTTGCGATTGTTGACGAAGTGGATTCAATTTTAATTGACGAAGCACGGACACCGTTGATTATTTCAGGTCCTACCGACGACACCAGCGATATTTATGTGAAAGTCAACGCGATTGTGCCATTGCTACAAAAACAAGAAAAAGAAGGTGAAGCAGGCGATTATTCGGTTGATGAAAAATCCAAACAAATTCACTTAACTGAAGCTGGTCATGAAAACATCGAACGCTTGATGATTGAACATGGACTTTTCACCGAAGGCACAAGTTTATACGATGCAACAAATTTACGTTTAATGCACTATATCAACGCGGCATTACGCGCACATGCCTTGTTTAGACGCGATGTGGAATACATTGTCAAAGATGACCAAGTTATTATCGTTGATGAGTTCACCGGTCGAACAATGGCGGGGCGACGCTGGTCAGAAGGCTTGCATCAAGCCATTGAAGCAAAAGAAGGCGTGCCGATTCAAAACGAAAATCAAACCCTTGCTTCGATTACTTATCAAAATTATTTCCGTCTATACGAAAAATTATCCGGCATGACGGGAACGGCAGACACAGAAGCATTTGAATTAAATAAAATTTACGGCTTAGAAGTGGTTGTTGTACCAACGCACCGAACCATGATTCGCCGTGATTTAGGCGACGTTGTATTTTTAACTGCCGCAGAAAAATATCACGCCGTCGCTGCTGACATTAAAGAATGCGTCAGTCGTGGACAGCCAGTATTAGTTGGTACAACGTCGATTGAAAATTCAGAATTATTGTCGAATTTATTGCATCAGCAAGGCATTAAACACGAAGTTTTAAATGCGAAACAACATGAACGTGAAGCGCATATTATTGAGCAAGCGGGACAACCTTATGCGGTAACAATTGCCACAAATATGGCAGGACGCGGGACGGACATTGTGTTGGGGGGTAATTTAGAAGCCGAATTACTTGCACTCGGTGAAGATGCACCGCAAGCCGCAAAAGATAAAGTACGTGGTGCATGGTTAGATCGTCACAATGCCGTAGTCGCAAGTGGTGGTTTACATGTTATCGGTTCAGAACGTCATGAATCACGCCGTATCGACAACCAATTACGCGGACGTTCAGGTCGTCAAGGTGATCCAGGGTCAAGTCGCTTTTTCTTGTCTCTCGAAGATGATTTGATGCGAATTTTCGCCTCTGATCGGGTTGCTGGCTTAATGCAAAAATTGGGCATGGGCAATGGTGAAGCTATTGAACATCCATGGGTAACACGTTCAATCGAAAATGCCCAACGCAAAGTTGAAGCGCATAATTTCAATATTCGTAAAGAAATTTTGGCGTATGACGATGTGGCAAATGACCAACGTAAAGTCATTTACGCGCAACGTAGCGATATTATGGCAGCAGAGGATATTTCAGAAATTATCACAGCCATTCGTGAAGATGTCGTTAATAATATGATTACGCTTTATATTCCGCCACGAACAATGGTCGATCAATGGAATATCGCAGGTTTAGAAGAGCATATTCGCCTAGAATTTGGCGTAGAAATTCCGGTACAAAAACTGCTTAATGAAGATAAGAAGCTTCACGAAGAAGCCCTGCGCCAAAAAATCATCGCGATTTTAGAAGAAAATCACGCTGAAAAAGAAAAAGTTTTAGGAAAAGATACGCTTAAAAATGTTGAAAAAACGTTTATGTTGCGTGCCTTAGACCATAACTGGAAAGAGCATTTAGCTGCGATGGATTATTTGCGTCAAGGCATTCATTTCCGTGGTTACGCGCAAAAAGACCCTAAACAAGAGTATAAACGTGAAGCCTTTGAAATGTTTAGTAATTTACTCGAGACGATTAAATTTGAAGTCGTGGGATTATTGTTCAAAATTCCAACCGATTTATCGACATTGGAACAAGAATTTGACATAGAAGAAGCGCAAACAAATGTAGCATCGTCAACAGCGGCTGAAATTCCAACAACTACGATGAATTTAGACAGTGAACATTTAGGTGCCTTAGCTGATATTGAACAACCAACCGTTGTCACTCAACCGACGAGTTTTGGTGAAGAAAGCGTAGCACGTAATGATCCTTGTCCGTGTGGTTCAAATTTGAAATACAAACAATGTCATGGCAAGTTAGCATAATTTAATTTTTAAGTCTGCACGGCTGGGCATGTTTTGTTTCAAATCTATTTAATGATGACGTTACTTAAAATTTAAAAAAAATCATGAATTGGTCAACAAGCAAGCTCAATTTTAATCTCGATCTCAATTTTTTGAGGTTTGGAAAAAAACAAACTGCCGTGCTAGGCATCGACATTACAACGACCGTTGTCAAACTACTCGAGTTAAGTCGTAATGGAAATCACTATAAAGTTGAAAGCTATATGGTCGCACCATTACCACACGATGCAGTACTTGATAAACGTATTACCAACGTGCATGCCATCAGCGATGCGATAAAAAAAGCCGTACAGCGTTCTGGAACAAAATTAAAACAAGCTGCCGTGGCTGTTGGCGGTTCTTCAGTTATCACCAAATTGATTACC
>DALYHZ010000188.1:0-5199 GCA_031970635.1 Methylococcaceae bacterium
AATTCACGATTTTTAGTTGCCCTGAAAATTTGTTAGATGAAAATTGGACACATCACGCCGAAGGTTTTTTGCGTGTGCGCGATGAAAAATCGCTTTTACCCGCTTTGCAAACAACGGCATTTTCAGAAAACTTGGCTGAAAATATTAAAGATTTTTACGCCAGTTATCAGCAACAAGGGCTTGATTATGGTGAAAACTTTCAAAGCATTCGCAATTTTAGTGTTGAAAATCAAACCGTTTCCGGCTCGATTGTTTTAGCCGAAAATTCGCCACATTATTTGTTACATCCGGCGTTGCTCGACGGTTGTTTTCAATTGTTAAAAGCGGCGTTACCCACTGAAAATTTGCAACGTTATTTGCCGGTGAGTTTAGAAAAATTCACCTTTTATCAGGCAGGTGTTGATGCGATTTTTTGTCAGGCAACCCTTTCGGATGCTGGCGATTATTACCGTGCAGATTTGCAACTTTTCGATAAAAAAGGGCAAGGTGTTGCCGTGATTGAAAAACTCACGCTTCGTCCCGTGAGCGCAGAGCAATTACAAATTCAAAACAAAAAAACACTCGACAGCTATGAAATAAACTGGAAAAATCAACCACTTGAAACCGTTAATTCCTCAAATTTAAATGCCCAAAATTGGCTTATTTTTGTTGAATCAGGTGTTTTAGCAAACCAATTTGCAACGCAGTTTTCAAATGCCATTTTGGTTAGAAGTGGCGATTCGTTTGAAAAATTCGACGACAAAAATTTACAAATCAATCCAATGCAAGCATCGGATTACGATAAATTGCTGGCGGATTATTCAAATGTTGACGGCATTATTCATGCGTGGAGTGCGAATTTAGTTGAATTTTCAGGCGTTGAACAAGCCGATGTCGTCATCGAAAATGCTCAAAAACAAAGTTGCGGTAGCGTGTTAATGCTTCTTCATGCGCTGAAAAAAGCCGAATTATCGCCATCGCTGACTTTGATAACACAAGGCGCACAAGCCGTTTATCCACAGCAAAAAACGCTTAATTTATTGCAAGCACCACTGCTGGGTTTGGCAAAAGTGATTGTGCTTGAACAGCCTGAATTAGCTTGTTTGCGAATTGATTTAGATCCCGATGAAACGACGAATGCGGCTGAAATTATTTTTCAAGAGTTGCAAAATCGCACACTTTCTGAAGACCAAATTGCGTATCGTCAAAATCTTCGCTATGTGCCGCGTTTGCAAAAACGCCCATCGATTGCGATTTCGCAAAAACCGCAACGTCTGCAACTCAACGATTACGGCATCGACCAATTGCAATTAGTCGACACCACGTTTGAAAAACCACGCGCGGGGCAAATTCAAATTCGCGTCACGGCGAGCGGTTTGAACTTCAAAGACGTGTTACATGCGCTGGGTATGCTAAAAGAGCCGAATTTTTCCGCACAAACACTGCCCTTTGGATTTGAATGTGCGGGAATTATCGAACACGTTGGCGAGAATTGCGATTTTCATGTCGGCGAGCGAGTGATGGCGGTTCTTACGCCATCGAGCATGGCGGATTTTGTCAATGTTGATGCGCGTTACGTCATTAAAACGCCGGCTTGTTTGAGCGATAGCGAAGCGGCGGCAATTCCACTGGCGTATTTGACGGCGAGTTATGGACTTGAAAGTTTGGCGAAAATACAAACGGGCGAACGCATTTTAATTCATGCTGCCGCCGGTGGTGTCGGTCAAGCGGCGATTCAACTTGCACAATTTTATGGGCTAGAAATTTTTGCAACCGCTCATCCCGATAAATGGGACATGCTGAAAAATCAAGGCATTGAGCATATTTATCATTCCCGTCAAGCCAATTACGCCGAACAAATTTTGGCAAAAACGCACGGCAAAGGCGTGGATATTGTTTTGAACAGTTTGACGGGCGATTTTATTGATGAAAATTTGCGCTGTTTAGCAAACGGTGGACGATTTATTGAAATTGGCAAATTGGGCATTCGCACGCCAGAACAAATGCAAAATGCCCGTCCCGACGTGGCTTATCACGTTTTTGACCTCGGCGAAATTGGTGAACAACAACCTGATTTGATTCAAGCGTTATTTAAAAAGTTAGGCGAACATTTGCAACGCCAAGCGTTAAAACCGTTGCCGGTGCAAATTTATCGACTCGAAAATGCTTCCGAAGCGTTCCATTGCATGGCAAAAGCGCAACATCGCGGCAAAATTGTGTTATCGCATACGGCTGGAAAAATTTTGCCACAACGAACGTATTTAATTACCGGTGGTTTAGGTGGACTGGGATTAAAATTTGCGGAGTGGCTGATTTCGCAAGGTGCAACGCATTTGATTTTGAGCAGTTTGCACGAACCGAATGCTCAGACGCAAACGCAACTCGATTTGTTGAAACAGCGTGCGAACGTTGAGGTTTTTGTTTCGGATATTGGGCAATTGCACGATGTTCAAAACTTGTTCAAACACATTCAAAATACGTTGCCACCTTTAGCTGGTATTATTCATGCGGCTGGCAAAATCGATGATGGTATGTTGCAACAACTCGATTGGTCGCGGTTTGAAAATGTCGCACAACCGAAAATTCATGGCAGTTGGTATTTACATGCTTGCAGTCAAGATTTACCGCTGGATTTCTTTGTTGAATTTTCGTCAGCAACGGCTTTACTTGGCGCACCCGGTCAAGGTAATTATGCGGCGGCAAATGCGTTTCAAGATGCGTTAGCGCATTATCGAAAATCGAAACATTTACCCGCGCTCAGTATTAACTGGGGACCTTGGGGGGAAGTTGGGATGTTAAAAGGTCTACAAACGCAAGACCAACAACGTGTCTTAAAATTGGGTTGGCAACAAATTGAGTTACAACAAGGTCTAACACTTTTCGGGTTATTATTGTCACAAAATGTGGCACAAATTGGCGTATTAGATTTGAATTGGACGCAATATTTGCAAAATTCTTTGACCGCCATCACACCTGCATTTTTATCGGACTTTAAACATCAAACAGTTTCTTCCGCGACGGCATCGAAAACACAAACTTTAAGTGAACAGCTCGTTCAGTTAAATTTATCTGAGCGTCAAACGGCATTACAAAATTATTTACATGACAAAGTGAAAGCCGTATTGGGATTAAATTCTCACATTGAACAGCGTCGCCGTTTTTTTGATTTGGGATTAGATTCCCTCATGTCAGTCGAACTCAAAAATCGTCTGGAAGCCGATTTTAAAAAATCCTTATCATCAACGCTGGTATTTGATTATCCAACCTTAGAAGATTTGTACCTGTACATTACAAAAGATGTCATGCCAGAATTGTTTGTTAATGAAGAAACCCCATTCATGGCTGATGACGATATTGCAGTGCTTTTAGCACGGGAATTAGCCGAATTAAATTCAGAGAATCATGAAAATCATGAATAGCACAAAAATAAAACTCATCACGAGCAAAATTTGGAAAGGCATTCGCCTTTGGATAAAAAATAGCACGCCAACGTTAATCACCATTGGTATTTTATTGACATTAACAGTGATATTTTTTTTCGACAATATTGTTATCACCATTAACTCAGGCGAAGCGGGCGTTTTATATAGACGTTTTTCAAAAGGGACGGATATAGATTACATCTATCCCGAACAGGTACATTTCATTTTACCGTGGAACAAAATGTACATTTATCAAGTTCGAACACAAGCGGTTAATCACGAAGTGGTTGTTTTAACAAACCTTGGTTTGCCTATTACGTTAAAACTCTCCATTCGCTTCCATCCAGATTATGAAATGTTGGGTGTGTTGCATCAAAAAGTAGGACCTGATTACGCCGAGCGAATCATCATGCCGCAAATTGAATCCGTCTTGCGAAAAAATATCGGTACACTCGAAGCAGAAGATGTTTATACAAATAGAGAAGGTGTACTAAATAAAATTATGTGGTTAGCCGTTGAAGAAACGTCGCGTAATTACATTGTCGTTGAAGACATTATTATCCGGTCAATTGAATTGCCTGACGTAATTAAATCGGCAATTGAGCAAAAGTTAGTTGAGCAACAAAAGTTAGCCCAATATGACTTTATGTTACAAGTTGAAAAGAAAGAATCTGAGCGAAAAGCCATCGAGGCTGCGGGGATTGAAAATTATCAAATGATTATTTCTAAAACATTGACAGATAAATTGATTAAATGGCAAGGCGTACATGCAACATTAGATTTAGCAAAATCTGCCAATGCAAAAGTTGTCGTTGTCGGTTCTGGAAAAGATGGCATGCCTGTTATTTTAGGTAATCAATAAACGTAGCGATGTGTATTAACCAAAACGAAAGGATATGAAAATGGATAAAAAATTGGTTCATAGTGTTTTTTTGCATAGTAGTCAAACGTTTCCAAATAACATCGCAATTGCAGAAACAAACCGAAATATATCCTATGTGCAGTTAAATCAATATGCCAATCAAATAGCCGCCTCGCTAATTGAAAAAGGAATACAAAAAGGGGACGTAGTTGGTTTACTGATGGGAACAGGCATTGACTACGTTGTCACGCTGTTAGGTGTGTTAAAAGTAGGCGCGATTTTTATGCCCTTAGATGCAGAAATACCCAAAAAACGTCTCGCTTTCATTCTTGAAAAAACCGAACCTAAACTTATTGTCACAAATCATCATGATTTGGCAACAGATTATGCTGTGCCGGTGATGATGATGCGCGAATTTCAATCAGAAATGTGTTCAGAACCTGATATTGTCGTTGATGGTAATGACAGTGCTTATATTATTTTTACGTCAGGTTCGACAGGTTTTCCAAAAGCTATTGAAGGACAACATAAAGGTCTAAGTCATTTTATTCATTGGGAAATGAAAACCTTTGGCTTAAATGAAAATTCGCGGATTTGTTGGTTAGCACCGCCCACTTTTGATGTGAGTTTGCGAGACATTTTTGCACCGTTATTATCCGGTGGCACATTGGTTATTCCTGATACGGAAGCGCGTAAAAAAACCGCTTATTTACCGACATGGCTGGCTGAAAATAAAATTACGTTGTTACATTGTGTACCGTCGATTTTTCGCGTGTTGATTAAAGAATTTCAAGATAATCCAAATTTACAGTTGCCGGATTTAAAAAACGTTTTATTAGCAGGTGAACCGCTTTATGCCAAAGATGTGATGGCATGGCGTGATTTATTTGGTGAAAGAATTGAATTAGTCAATCTTTATGGTCCTTCTGAAACCAC
>DALYHZ010000189.1:0-4274 GCA_031970635.1 Methylococcaceae bacterium
AAAGCATGGGAATATGAGCGGGTAAATTATCGATGAAATGATGATTTGAGCTATACCACGCACCTTGGTTTTTCGGTTCTTCTTGACACCAAATAAATTCTTTTAAATTCGGGTAACGCGCCACTTCGGCTTTAAATAACTCTTCGGGAAACGGATATAACTGCTCAATTCTAGCAATGGCAATATGCGTTAAATTCGCTTCCATTCGCGCTTCAAGCAAATCGTAATAAACCTTTCCCGCACAGAAAACTAAACGTGTGATGGCGGTATCATCCATTTCACGTTCGCCTAAAATCGGATGAAATTTACCCTGAGTTAATTCATCTAAACTCGAAACGGCTAATTTATGACGCAACAAACTTTTCGGACTCATCACAATCAGCGGTTTGCGATAATTTCGAAGCATTTGCCGACGTAATAAGTGGAAAATTTGCGCCGGCGTTGTCGGACTACACACTTGAATATTTTGTTCAGCGCAAAGTTGCAAATAACGTTCTAATCGTGCTGACGAATGTTCAGGACCTTGCCCTTCAAAACCGTGTGGCAATAGCATCACTAAACCACACATGCGTCCCCATTTGGTTTCTCCAGAACTGATAAATTGGTCAATTAAAACCTGTGCTCCATTTGCAAAATCCCCAAATTGCGCTTCCCAAATAACGAGCGTATTCGGCATTGTCGTACTGTAACCATATTCAAAACCTAACACGCCCGCTTCAGACAAAAGCGAATCAAAAACCTGCGCGTTGCCTTGTTCTTTGTGCAAATATTTCAGCGGCGTATAAGTTCGATTTTGAACTTGATTGTGCAAAACAGCATGGCGATGCACAAACGTGCCACGTCCCACATCCTGCCCTGTTAAACGCACGTTATATTTTTCTAAAAGTAACGTGGCATACGCCATATTTTCAGCAAATCCCCAATCTAACGGCTGTTTTCCCGCCATCATCTCCGCGCGATTTTCCATCACTTTTGCCACGCGCGGATGCAATTCAAAATCAGCAGGAAAATGTAATAATCGTTCTGAACAATAACGTAATGTTTTAAGAGATACCGTGGTATCACAAGGCGTTGTCCAATGTGTATCTAAAAAATGTGTCCATTGTGCGCTGTAGGAATATTTCAATTTCGATAATGGTCGCGACACGATTTCACCCGCCGACAAACGGCGTTGATAATCATCAGTCCATTGTTGCACTTCAAGCGTATCGACCACACCTTCTCGAATTAACTGTTGTGCATATAATTCACGCGTCGTTTGACGTTGCCGAATTTTTTTATACATAACCGGTTGTGTCATCGCAGGTTCATCGGCTTCGTTATGACCTTATCGGCGATAACAAATTAAATCAATGACTACATCACGATTAAACGTCATGCGAAAATCTAACGCTAATTGTGTGACAAACAAAACGGCTTCGGGGTCGTCACCGTTGACGTGAAAAACTGGGGCTTGAATCATGCTTGCCACGTCCGTGCAATACAATGTCGAGCGACTATCATGCGGATTACTGGTGGTAAAACCAATTTGATTGTTAATAACAATATGCACCGTGCCGCCGGTATAAAACGCGCGCGTTTGTGACATATTGAGCGTTTCCATGATGATGCCCTGCCCTGAAAATGCCGCATCGCCATGAATTAACACCGGAATGACTTGATTAACCCCGTTTTTACCTATCCGGTCTTGTCGCGCTTTCACCGAACCTTCAACTACCGGATTGATAATTTCTAAATGCGATGGATTAAACGCTAACGTGATATGCACACTGCCGCCAGCCGTTTCAACATCGGACGAAAAACCCATGTGATATTTTACATCGCCACTGCTCACACCAGCTAAAAGTGGTGATGTGCCGGCAAATTCATTAAATAAAACGGTCGGATTTTTACCAAAAATATTTACCAACACGTTCAACCGTCCACGATGCGCCATGCCAATAACAATTTCTTTTGCACCTTTTGCACCTAAACCTTGAATTAACTCGTCTAAAACTGGAATCAGCGATTCGCCACCTTCCAGCGAAAAACGTTTTTGTCCAACAAATTTGGCGTGCAGATGTGTTTCAATCCCTTCGGCGGCAATCAGTTGTTTTAACGTCCACTGTTTTTTTTCTTTGGATAACGGTCGTGTTTTGAATGTTGCACCGTCCGCTTCCAAACGGTTAATAATCCAACGGCGCGTTGGTGTATCGACAATGTGCATAAACTCTGCGCCGATACTGCCACAATAAATTTGTTCCAAATTGGCGATAATGTCGCGCAAGGTTGAATGTTGCCCCCCTTGCAACGTGCCGGTATCAAACAATGTGTCCATATCTAAAACCGACAACCCGTAATAACTTGGGTCTAAATCAGGCGGCATCGTCGTTGTTTTACCAAGTGGATTATTCTGTGCGATTTGATGACCGCGCACACGGTAATGATTGATAAGACGCGCCACGGCGGATTGTTTTTTCACACTTTCTTCGGTAAAACCTTGTAATTTGGCAAGGCGACCTTGTGATTTTTGGGCAAGTTGTGCAAACCGTTCCACAATGGGACTGTGAGCAATTTCGTAATTATGTTTTATCGCTAATGCTTGAAACTGTTTTTGCCAACTGGGGTCAATTGATTCAGGATTATCCAAAAAACGCTCATATAGTTCCTCAATAAAACTGGCATTACTGCCGTAAAAACTTGACGAATTTTGAAAAAATGTCCGTAAATCACTCATGAAATAATCCGATTTTGATTGTGTTATGGATTTGAAACCGACTATTGTACCCGATTGCCAAGCCCTCACAATTAGCAACGCATAACACTTTGTGTAAAACTCGGTTAAGCTAATAACGTTATAAGTTAAAATTTTTCCCAATTTAAAATGCAAATTCATTTAAAAACGTTAGGCTGTCGTTTAAACGAAGCCGAATTAGAAACCTGGGCGCAAGCCTTTCAAGCGCAAGGTCACGCCATTACGCGCGAGATTACTGCCGCACAATTAGTCGTTATCAATTCATGTGCTGTCACGCAAGATGCGGCGCGAAAATCCCGCCAACTTATTCGCAGAATTCACCGCGAAAATCCACAAGCAAAATTAGTCGTCAGCGGCTGTTATGCCACGTTAAATGCTGACGAAGCGCAAACTTTGCTAGGCGTGGATTTAGTTGTTAGCAATAAAGATAAAGCAAATTTAGTTGAAAAAGCGTTGCATGAATTAACGTTTGAAACCATGCCAGCCATGGCAACTGAACCGGCTGAAATTGCCTTATTTACACGCGGACGGCAACGCGCTTTTGTCAAAGTGCAAGACGGTTGCCGTTATCGCTGTACATTTTGTATTGTCACAGTGGCACGAGGCGAAGAAGTCAGTCGTTCATTAGCTGACGTAATTGCCGAAATTAACGCGCTACATGCTCAAGGCATTAACGAAGTGATTTTGACCGGCGTGCATTTGGGCGGTTACGGTAGTGATAACGGTGAAAATATCGTTAGCTTGATTCAAGCCATTTTGACGCAAACCGAAATCCCTCGTTTACGTTTAGGTTCGCTCGAACCGTGGGAATTAAACGATGATTTTTTTGAATTGTTTGATAATTCGCGTTTGATGCCACATTTACATTTGCCATTGCAAAGTGGCTCAGATTCAGTGCTACGTCGTATGGCACGACGCTGTAAAACCGGCGAATATCTGCAAATGATTGAACGATTGCGTTCGCAAATTCCTCATTTCAATATTACTACTGACATTATCGTTGGCTTTCCAAATGAAACGGATGAAGAATGGCAAGAAAGTTTTAATTTTATTAAACGCTGTGGTTTTGGGCATATTCACATTTTCACTTATTCGCCACGTGAAGGTACAAAAGCCGCGACATTGCCAAATCCTGTGCCGCATGAAATTAAAAAACAACGCAGTGAACAATTGCACCATTTAGCCGATGAGATGAAACGGCATTTTCATCAGCAAAATATTGGACAAACATTTCAAGTGCTTTGGGAAGGTCAGCGCGAAGATTTAAAAAATGGCAAAGTGCGCGTGTTTGGTTATACGCCAAATTATTTGCGCGTCGCATGTGAAATAGAAAATGATGAAACCTTAGAAAATCAAATAACCGCTTATACGCTTAAACAAATGGAAAACTGTTATTTAGAAAATTAGCGTTAAGACATAAAATACAACATCAACCCGATTTATAACGAGTTTAATCTTTTGAAATCTCCTATTTTTTTACCTTGGCTTGTGACGGGCATTACCATTTTGCTTTTGAGTGCAAGTATTGCCTTTGCACATT
>DALYHZ010000189.1:4299-5150 GCA_031970635.1 Methylococcaceae bacterium
AGCGCACAATGGCAACAACCATTGACAGAAGACGCGCGTATTTTTTGGCGCACAGCTTCTTATATTTTTACGATTTTAGTTTTGCCAATAACAAATTTATTGCGCCATATTTTTCTACGCCTAAATCAAACCATGCCGCTATTGGAAAACTCAAATTTAGAACGTGTCATTCAAACTCGTTACACACTCACTGTGGGTGTTTCAATGCTTTCAATGCTTTTCATTACCAGCTTGGGTATGGTGATGTTTTATTTTGGCGATGGTTTTAATACATTGCACATTCTAATCGGTGTGGCAGGTTTGGGCGTATTTTTATATCGCCCGAAATGGCAGGAATACCAACAAATCCACGACGCACTTACAACTCTTACGGAAAATTTGGATGACTGACGTAAAAAAACAATTACTAAGCATTGCTGACAGTTGCGTAAAGTGCGGCATTTGTTCACCGCATTGTCCTACTTATACGCATACGCAAAATGAAAATGAATCGCCGCGTGGTCGTATTGCCTTAATTCAAGCATGGGCAAGCGGACAGTTAAATATCACGGATAATTTACGCCATCATATTGATACATGCTTATTGTGTCGCGCGTGTGAAAAATCGTGTCCGGCAGTTGTACCGTATGCCAAATTGATTGATGATTTTCGAGCGCAAATTCATGAAGAAATGCCGCAAGCTATATCAGTCAAATTATTAAAAACGATTGCCGAAAATAAGCGTGTGCAAAATTGGCTAAAATCGGGCTTGCGTTTGTATCAAAAAAATAATCTGCAAAAAACAGCCCGTTTTTTACATTTGCCATCTTTATTTGGTGTTGGCAAATTGGAACGTTTAGTGCCGAATTATC
>DALYHZ010000190.1:0-5134 GCA_031970635.1 Methylococcaceae bacterium
TTTGAATTTCGAGCAAATCAAACATTTGATGATTTTTTTGCCGGTGAAAATGAGCCAATTGTTGAGGATTTAAAACAATGTGTTTTAGGCAATGGCGTACAACAAATTTTTGTATGGGGAAAATCAGGACAAGGCAAAAGTCATTTGTTACAAGCCTGTTGTCACTACGCGCAACTATATGAACGACAATCTTTTTACTTTGATTTAGCGCGTTATCGTCGCCATCGTCCAGCCATTTTAATAGGATTGGATGATTATGATGTGGTGTGTTTGGATAATGTAGATTGGATTGTCGGACAGGAAAAATGGGAACAAGCGTTGTGTCATTTCATGCAACAACACCACGAACGTGGACATCAGCTCATTATCTCGGCGACTTGTTTACCCAATTACATGACCATAAAAACACCGGATTTAAAAACGCGCTTAAGTTGGGGGTTGATGTTGCAACTCAAAACGTTGGTAAATACGCAGAGTATTGATGCGTTGATTTTTAAAGCTGATGCGATGGGTTTTGAAATTTCACCGCAGGTTGGACGATTTTTAATGATTCAGCATCAATCTGAATTGGACGGATTGTGGCATTTATTAGACAAATTAGACCGTGCCTCTTTGGCTGCAAAACGTAAACTAACCGTGCCGTTTTTGAAACGATTATTTAGCAACGTTGAATCTTAAAAATTTGGGACAAGAAAAAACCACGCAGGATAAAAATCCTTGCGTGGTTTTTTTGTGTCAGGAAAATTATGCTTCCAAAACAGCTAAACGATCTGCTAACAAGGTTTCTAACACAACCAACGCTTTAGCAAAACCATCAATACCTTCGGCTAATTTATCAGTTGCCATGCGGTTTTCAGCATGCATTTTATCAAATGTTGCTTTATCGACATTGATTTTTTCAGCCGCTGATGCTTTTGCATTTTCTTCTGATAATTTGCGTGGTAATTTGCCATCTGCATGCGTTGCATCTAACAATGCGACTTCATCAAGTTCAGTGAGTAATGAAGGCGAAATAGTTAACAAATCACAACCCGCTAACTCAATGATTTCGCCAATATTACGGAAACTTGCTCCCATCACTTCTGTTTTATAACCGAATTTTTTGTAATAGTTATAAATTTCAGTAACAGATAAAACACCTGGATCTTCTGTTGGTGCGTAATCTTCTTTGCCGGTGTCTTTTTTGTACCAGTCCAAAATACGACCAACAAAAGGCGAAATCAATGTAATGCCATTTTCAGCACATGCAATAGCTTGATGTAAGCCAAATAACAATGTCAAATTACAGTGGATACCTTCTTTTTCAAGCACTGCAGCAGCTTGAATACCTTCCCACGTTGCTGCAATTTTGATCAAAATACGTTTACGATCAATGCCAGCTGCTTCGTATTGAGCAATCAAGTCGCGACCTTTTGTAATCGTGGCTTCAGTGTCAAATGACAAACGTGCATCAACTTCAGTTGAAACACGTCCAGGAATGATTTTTAAAATTTGCAAACCAAATGAAACCGCCAAACGATCAAATGCTAACGTAACAACTTGGGCAGCACTAGCATCTGCGCCTAATGTTTCACGCGCACCTTTCAGCGTATCATCAACAATGCCTTGATACTGTGGCATTTGAGCCGCCGCAGTGATTAAAGAAGGATTCGTTGTTGCATCGCGCGGTGTAAATTTTTCAATAGCTTGAATATCACCTGTGTCAGCTACAACAACTGTGTACTGTTTCAATTGCTCAAGTAAAGATTGACTCATTTAAATACCTGTTTTTAAAGTTTAAGAAAAAGGGTTAGTGTTGCGCTTTCAAATACTTTTCGACTCCAGTCAACGCAACTTCATCGACAATTGTTTCAACCACAGCAACGACTTCTGCTTTTTTTTGCGCGGCAACTGCAATCGCTTGTTTTGCTAAATACTTGCTAACACCACTTGTTGTGGTTTCAGGTAAACTTTGCAAATAGCTTTCAACGCGGGTTATTTTTGCTTTCGCTGTTGACGGTGCGTGACGATCTGCTACCGCTTTTTTCAGCATATACTTTGCCACGCCGCTAACAGGCGTTTTATCCTGATTGTCCAAATACCGTGCTACACCAGTTCTAACTACAGGTGCGCTGTCTTTATTATTATTTAAATATTTCGCAACACCCGTTAATGTCACAACAGGTTTATTTTTTTCAGCAATTGCTTGTCTTGCCAAATACTTTGTCACGCTGCTGGGACGATTTTGCTCTTGTGCTTTTAGATATTTTTCCACACCACTTAACGCGGTAGATGGCTGATTATCTAAATAGCGACTCACCCCCGTACGACCATCGGTCATATCAGGTGCAGAAACAATCGCGTTCCTTGCCGTTGTGCCATAAGCATCTTCGGAAAATTTGCCAAAAAGACTTGAGAAAAAGCCCATAACTACCCCCGATTCGCGTCGTCTTGAGCAGCTTTTTGTGCAATATTTTGTTTTGCAATATAACGCGCAACATTTGTTGGTTTACCCGCGCGCTCCAAATATTTAGTTACGCCAGAAACTTTAGGCACTCGTGCATTCAAATAACGAGTCACACCAGTTTCTCTAGGTGCGTAAACGTCATCTTCCGTACTGCTTGAGCCCAAAACACCTGCAAATTTAGGACATCTTGATGCGGCAAAACCTGCTGCTGCCACCGCTAATAAACCTAAAATTAAAAAATTAGAATCGTCACTTTTTTCTGCTTTTTTAATTGCAGCTTCTTCCATGACAACTGCCCTCGCACTGCTTGTGTAGGTTGGCGCAGAAGTTGGAGCAAGCGAAGGTGCTGATTTGCTTGGTTTATAGTTATCATCTTTGAACAAAACTTTAGGTTCAAAGTTTGTAGCTGGATATTTTGAATCGTCTGCAGAAACAGCAGGTGCAGAAACTGGTGCTGCTACAGGTGCAGCCTTAACAACGGGTGCAGCCGCTGGTGTTGATTTAACAGATTCATCTTGATAAAGCACTTTCGGTTCAAAATCTGCGGCTGGATATTGTGCGCCTGCATTCGCCGCAAATGGACTTGCCACTAACAAAGCAACGATGGCACCTTGGAGTAAATTATTTTTTTTCACATTGACACCTATCAGTTTAAAGCTAAATAATCCCCGACCAGTTTTAAAACCAATCGGGGCATTGCGCTAAATAAATTTAGAAATTAAAGCACCGCTTTAACGTGCTTAATCACATTTTCAGTAGTGAAACCGAAATGTTTAAATAACACGCCACCTGGTGCAGATTCACCGAACGTATCGATACCTACTACACTGCCTTCCAAACCAACGTATTTACGCCAGAAATCTGTTACACCCGCTTCGATTGCCACACGTTTAACGTTTGGTAACAAAACGCTGTCTTTATAGGCTTGATCTTGACGATCAAATACATTTGTTGATGGCATAGATACAACGCGAGCGTTAATACCTTCAGCGGCTAATTCAGTTTGTGATTTAATCGCTAAGTCCACTTCTGAACCTGTTGCAATCAAAATTACATCAACTTTGCCAGCTGCTTCAGAAACAACATAAGCGCCCTGACGCATTGCCGCAATTTGTGCATCATCATGAGCAATCGCTGGAATCGCTTGACGACTTAAAACTAAACTAGTTGGACCGTTTTTACGTTCGACTGCGGCAACCCATGCAACGGCTGTTTCAGTTGCATCAGCAGGACGCCACACATCCATATTTGGAATGTAACGCAAACCTGAAGTATTTTCGATAGGCTGATGCGTTGGACCGTCTTCACCTTGACCGATTGAATCGTGTGTTAATACGGCAACAGTACGTTGTTTCATCAACGCAGCCATACGTAATGCACTTTTCGCATAATCAGAGAACATGTGGAAAGTACCACCAAATGGTAAGAATCCACCGTGCAATGCCATGCCGTTCATGATGGCATACATACCGAATTCGCGTACGCCGTAAGAAATATAATTACCTGGCTCTTTGCCACTAACATGTTTGAAACTTGAACAACTTGTCAAATTAGAACCAGTTAAATCTGCCGAACCACCTAAGAACTCAGTTAAAACTGGAGCCAAAGCGGCAATCGCTTTTTGTGAGGCTTGACGTGATGCTAAATTTTCAGCTTTCTCGTTCGTTGCTTTAACGAATGCATCGGTAACTTCTTTCCAGTTTGCAGGCAAATCGCCTGCCATACGACGTTTGAATTCCGCTGCCTCTGCTGGGAATGCAGCTGCATAAGCAGCAAACTTCTCATCCCATGCAGATTCTGCTTTTGAACCTTTTGATTTCGCATCCCAACCTGCATAAACATTGTCAGGAATAACAAACGCATCGTGATGCCAACCCAACGCGGCTTTAGTTAAATCAATTTCAGGCTGACCCAATGCAGAACCGTGGCAATCATGTGTTCCCGCTTTATTTGGTGAACCAAAACCAATCGTTGTTTTGCAGCAAATCAAGGTTGGTTGATGAACCATATCTTTGGCTAAACTGATCGCTTTGTTGATTTCTTCCGCATTGTGACCATCTACTGATAGAACATGCCAGCCATAGGCTTCAAAGCGTTTTGCAGTATCATCCGTGTACCATCCTTCGATATGACCATCGATAGAAATGCCGTTATCGTCCCAGAACGCAATCAACTTGCCTAAGCCCCATGTTCCAGCCAATGCACACGCTTCGTGTGATACGCCTTCCATCATACAACCATCACCTAAAAATACATAAGTATGATGATCAACAATTTCATGACCAGGTTTGTTGAATTGGTGAGCTAATAATTTTTCAGCCATGGCAAAACCAACTGCATTGGTAATACCTTGACCTAAAGGTCCTGTCGTTGTTTCAACGCCTGGTGCATAACTATATTCTGGATGACCGGCACATTTTGAATGCAATTGACGAAACGATTGCAATTCTGTCATTGGCAAATCGTAACCGGTCAAATGCAATAACGAATAAATCAACATTGAGCCATGACCATTTGACAAAATAAAACGGTCGCGATCTGCCCAATGTGGATTGGTTGGATTGTGTTTTAAATGATCGTTCCACAACACTTCCGCAATATCAGCCATCCCCATTGGCGCACCAGGGTGACCTGAATTTGCTTTTTGTACGGCATCCATGCTCAAAGCGCGTATGGCGTTCGCTAATT
>DALYHZ010000191.1:0-5123 GCA_031970635.1 Methylococcaceae bacterium
TTTTGCGTAATCCACACCCCTGGCAAAAGGTGGTTCCATATAAACTAAATCAACTTGAATGTTTTGGGTTTTCAAATACGCGCAAGCCGACAAACATTCACCACGAATGACTAAATTTTCGGATGGTTCGCCAATGATTTCTTGTGTTTGCACTTCGTAAAAAGGCATTCCACGTTGAATGCGGTCAAACACTTTATTATTTTCGCGGTAACGCAAAACCCGTTGTGAACGCGAAATGTTATTTAAAATCGCTTGTCCTTCGACGGGATTTTTTGCGTGGGGGATGTATTTTATGGGCATTGATTTTTTAGTTATTTGTAAATTTCTTTTCTGTGTCCGATTTCAACCACGACAATCGTAATTTCATTATCAATAATGTCACAAATGACGCGGTAATCTCCGACGCGATAACGCCAATATGGTTTTAATTTACCTTGTAATGCTTTGCCTTATTGTCTTTGGTTTGTCATTTCTGGCAATGTTTTTTGAATAAACTTAACAATTTTTTGCCGTGACTACGCGTCTAATTTTGCGATTACCCGTTGCGTTTTATTAGCGATTTTAATTGTCCAGCGCATTCATTTTCTCCATGAATTCCTCAAGACTGATGGTGTAATCTTCGCCATTCTTTAATTCTGCCATCGCTTTATCAGCCGCGCGAATATCTTGCCAATCCTCTAAGTATTCCATTATCAAACGTTGTGCTAATTGAAGCGGATTAGTATGTTCAACTTCTGCAATTTCACTCAGTAATGATGCAGTTTCGTCACTAAGTTCTAAAATCATCGTCATGGTATTTACTCGGTTGTGTTATTAAAAAACTGCTTAATTCTAGCGTTAAGTTTCGCCGCATTTAGGTCAAGGCTTTGGCTATCTTCTAAATATAAAAAATCAAACCGTGCATAACCGTATTTTTCGTTGTTCACGCGCAAAAATTCAGCTTCCATAAACGTTTTTTTAGGTTTGAAATCGTTCGCATAAACGTTGCCTTTCGTTTCGATAATTAACACTTTATGAATTTCGTTTGCGTCATTGCGGCGAATCATTAAAAAATCGGGCGTGTAATGTCCAATGTTTTTCCAATACTTGCCATTTTTAGCAAAACAATCGATGACAAATTCGGTTAAACCGCGTTCACCGTTGTAATAAATTTCTAGCGCGTTGGCTTGATTTTGAAAATCACTGTCTGACAATGCTTTTTTAAACAAATCAAATTCAAAACCACTCGCGCCACTTGCGCCAAAATCGTAGGGCAAATAATGAAAGGTTTGATTTTTTCGTTTTACAACGTCGCTGATTTCAAAACCTGTTTGGAACGCTTCAAATGTCGGCATGAAATGCGCTAAACCTTGCGCTTCCATTGATTGTTTCATTACGTCATAGCCACGTTGTTTTTCAGCTAAATCCATTTCCAACGGTTTGTTATTTGCGTCGAATTCTAAAATTTTTGTGACCTCATCTTTATTCGGATAAATTTTTGCGCTTTCATTTACAGGTGTTAGTTTTTCAACTAACAATAATTGTGCGGTTTGCGGGATGATTTCAGTTTCGGTCTGTAATTCACGTTGACGAGCAAAACTCAAACGGATTTGGCTTTCAATGCGTGGTAAATCGTACAAATCATTGAAAAAAAGTTGCCCATTTTTTTGATAAGTTACACGCTCAAATACTTGGTAAATGTCAGTATCGAAAGCGTTTAATTGCTCAAGATTTATCGTTTTGAAACTGCTACGCACTAATTCAAATAACCATTTTTTATACGAGGCAACGTGTTCGCCTTCTTCACTAATAAAATTTGTTGAACCTTCGCCAACATTTTCGATGGTGCTGGTGATGGTACTGGCAATGCGTTTGTAATCGTCAATGTCGGCAAGTAAAGCGTTTAACTTTTCTTTCGTGTTGGCATCTTCTTCAATGTCAGTTGCTTGATAAGTGACTTTGAGCTGGTGAAATTCAAGCGGAGGAAGTTGCAAATATTCTGTTCGTGAAACGCGTTCAATTTTATTTGTGAATTCAGTTTTTGCCGCATTCAAATCGGCAATAGTGATATGTTGTTCTTGTTGTAATTGTTTGTTTAGCGTTTCAGCATTGTCTTGATTAAGCCAAATTAACGCCGTTTCATGTTGTTCTAAATCGACCTGACGCAAACAACGGCAAGCGGTTTGCAGAATCATATTTTGTGGACTATCACCTTTTTGCGACAAAATCACGCCCGTTAAACTGCGACAATCCCAACCTTCTTTGCCAATTTGCACCAATAAAATGTAGCGATGTTTTGAGTGTGGAAAATCTAATGAACGAAACGCTAAAGCGTTTTCTTTGGCAATCGGATAGTTTTTATTACCACCGTGAAACTCTAAAATTTCGTCACGATTAACGGCTAATTCGCTGGTCAAAAATGGCAAAACATTTTCATATAAATCCTCAATGCTGGTGCAATAAATAGCGAGTTTTGGAATTGAGCCGTTTGCATAAATTTTGTTGCGATAAAGTTCGTTAAACTCTTCAACGCCATGTTTTAGGATTTCAAAACGATTTAGATTTTTACCGGTTTGAACTTTTGGTTTTTTCAAAAACGTTTTAACAGCTTCGATTAACGGATAGTAATAAACGGTGTTGCTAATTTCGGTCAGTTTTAGAATTTCGTTATTTAAGAGTTCGATTTTGTCTGCTTTTTGCAAATACGGCGTACCTGAAAAACCCAAAACAGTTGTGATATTACCGCCTGCGTGCCACGCATTTACAACTTGACGCAATTTAATATCGTCGGTTGCGGCATGGTGAACTTCATCGATAAGAATTGAAAGATTAGGAATTTCACCAATTAAATGCCGTAATTCATTTTCATCCTCTTTATTCTTTTCAATGAAGGGCAATAAAGGCTGTAAATCAACTCGATTTAAAATCACTTTTTCTGCATTAACAACAAACACTTGACCAAATGGATTTGGCAAAACGTTATTTACTTTTTGAGCATTAGGATTGTTGGCTTTATTACTTTTTTTTGCCGATTTTGATTCGTCGAGAACATCAAACTTAAGTAGATTTTTCAATTTACTTGCTGACGGTTCAGGCAAAACCCAAGACGGTTCAAAATGTTGAATCGTTCTTAAACTCGGCACAATCGACGATTTCAAACCTGACGGAATTAACACCAAAAAATTGTGTGCGAAATATTTATTATCTGGCTCAAGCTCGGCAAAGTACAAATCCAAATACATAAACGCCGCCATCAAATACGTTTTACCCGCGCCCATCGGCAAACTGAGCAAATAATCGGGGTAACTGACGTTATAAAACAGCGATTTGATAATGGCATCGAAATCTAAATCAGGTTTTTCAAGAATCAAATCTGCAAGTTTTGCTAATTTTTGACGTTTAGCAAATTGATATAACGCCAGCGCGTTAGATTTTAAATTTAAAGCGATTGTATTTTGTGGCTCATTAAAAAAACCTTCTGAAAATAATTGCCAAAGGGGTTTATTTTCACCTGCAATTTTCAAAAAAAGGTAGGTTTCAATCGCTTCAATTTGTGGTGTGCGAAGTTTATTAACGCGTTTGATATGACGAATTAAGCCTGTAATGGTGCAATTTGGCGATTGTAACCACTGATTTTTTTTAGTGCGGATAATGTCATTTAACATTTTTAAATTGAATTTTTTAAAGCATTTAAACGTTCTTGAACCGTGGCAATTAACAAATCAACGCTTTCAACGACAGTGGTATATTCAAATTGGCGCAATTTTTCCGTACCTTCTAAATCAATTTTTCGCGGATAAACCATCACTTTTCCACTCGGTGCAGTCGTTTCCATTTCGGGCGCAATATCGCAAGGATAAACAATGCTCGGCACGCGGCATTTTCCCGCTTGGGAATATAAATTTGTGACCAGTGAATCGGCAATACCTAACACACATTTTGCAATCGTGTTTGACGTGGCTGGCGCGAGAACGAATGTGTGGTAATAGCCTTTGTAAAAATGTCCAACAGGCGGACATGAAGCGGTTTTATCGCGATAAACAGGCATTTTTTCGCGCAAATCACTGAGTTGAATGCCATACATTTTCAAGACTTCTTCGCCTGCTTGACTGATGTATAAATCAACAGCATCGAGCGTGAGCAAGAATTCAACGCATTCTGTAATGTAATGTCCTGAGCCTGTGATTGCCCATGCTAGTCGGGTTTTGGTCATTGACAGCTCGTAATAAGTTTTTGATTAGTCGTAATTACCTCGATACCTCCAGTAGTAAAATCTCCGTCGTGGGTAACAAGTTTCCAATTATGACGCAAACAACAATCTGCAATCACTCCATCAGTGAAATCAATAGCACCAGTTTCAAAATTATCCAATAATTGATTGACATCAATACTAGCAAAGTCATCATCTTTTCTATCACAAAATTTTAATATGAATCTTGCATGTGCAGCCGCTCGTTGACCAACTGATTTATAGTCAGCAGATTGCCGAAACTTTTTAAAATCAGGATATTGTTGTTTGTGTAATGCGTTCCACTCTATTCGACAGTAACGATTCAGATATTCACCAAGAATTAAGGAATTAACAACAATTTTTACCTTTGTTGTAAGCATCTTTTTAAACGCATCCGAATATTTTTTAGTGTAACCATACTGACTGCCAGATGGAGCAGGAAAAAGAAATAGCCAAATGTTAGTATCCAACATGAAAACATCTTGTTTGTTAAAAAGGTAACCGCCGATGTCATGCGCTTTACTCTTCATCACTAACCTCGTCTTTCCACGCTTTATCAAATTTCTTGCGGTTTTTAAAATAAATTTTCGCGTTCTCAACAACTCGCCCTAATAATTCCTTATCATCTGGTGTCATCTTGTCAACAGATAAACACGCTCGAATATCTTCTTCTGAAAATTCGCCATATAGTTGACCAATTGCGGCATTAAGAAATGCAGAAATTAAGGTATCTACATTTTCAAATGAGATAATGACTTTACGTTTTTCACGCAATAACTCTGCGATTTTGTCATGTACTAATTGACCATCATCGGACGAAACACAAAGCCCTCCTCCGACAATGTCAAAAACTTGGATTGTGCTTGCATTGCTCATTTTTTTGATTCCTGTGTGATGTCAAAAGATATTTTCT
>DALYHZ010000192.1:0-5109 GCA_031970635.1 Methylococcaceae bacterium
CCGAACCGCTCGCTGGGGCAAAACTATCTACTTTACCGGTGAACAAAATATCTGGATACGCATCGACGTGAATTTGAACAGGCTGTCCAACTTTCATATTTTCGATTTGGGTTTCTTTAAAATTTGCTTCTGCCCACACTTTTTGCGTTTCAAGCAAATAGGCTAAATTTGTTCCCACTTGCACAAATGCGCCCAATTGCACACCACGATGACCAATCACACCATCGAATGGCGCACGAATTTGGGTGTTTTCTAAATCAATTTTTGCTAATTCAACTTGCGCTAGAGCTTGTTTGACTCTTGCTTGCGCTTGAGCAATTTCATTGTCATAACTGGCAAGTTGTTTTTGTTGTGCTGAAACCGCCGCTTGTGAACCGCGCAACTCAGCGGTAGCTTGTTTAGATTGCGCCTGAATATTATCAAGCGTTTGACGCGGCGCAGAGCCACGCTCAATTAACGCATCAAAACGCTGTAAATCCTGATTGATTTGTTGGCGTTTTGCTTCAATTGCTAAAACGTTCGCCCCTGCTGTGGCAATATTGGCGTGTTGAGTATTTTTCACCGCTTGCAAACGTTGTACATTCGCTTGCGCTTCAAGCAATTGTGCCTGCGCTAATTCGAGTTTAACTTGATAATCGTGATTATCAATCACGGCAACAATTTCACCTTGTTTGACGTTTTTATTATCATCAATACGCAACGCCGTGATGTAACCTGACACTTTTGGCGTAATCAAAACACTGTTAGTTTTTAAATAAGCGTTGTCTGTGCTTTCATAATGCTGACGTTCCTGCAACCATGAAAATAAAGCCCAGCCCGCGCCAGTTAAGACACAAATTAAAATTAAAAAAGTAAAAAGACGTTTCATTGAATGCCCTTGATAAACTAAACGGTTTAGTTTATTCTAAACCATCACTTAGATTTAGCAAGCGTTGATTGAAAAATGATGACTTCTACAGAAAATATTGACCCAAAACGCCAAGCCATTTTAAACGCAGCAACACAACTTTTTTTAACGTATAACTATCGTTGCGTGAGCATGGATAAAATCGCACAAACCGCGCCCGTTTCCAAAGCAACGCTCTACAATCATTTCAGTAGTAAAGAGGAATTACTTGTCGCAGTTGTACAAGGGATTTGTGTGTCAATCGTGCAAACGGTCGCACAAACACTTTCCACAAACGATGATATTAAATCGAATTTGAGAAAAATCGCCTCTGCATTAGTTGATGTCATTTATTCAACAGGCGGTTTAGCCATTCATCGATTATTAGTTGCTGAAAGTCATGAGTTTCCAGAACTGGGACAAATGGTGCATGACAATGGTATGAAACCTACATTAGAACAATTAGCAAACTATTTGCAACAACTCAATGATGGCGGACATTTTTCCATTCCAAATTCTGATTTTGCTGCTGATGTGTTTTTTGGTTTGCTAGAAGGTAAATTACATTTTCGTTGTTTGTTAGGTTTGCGACCGCCACCTGATGAAGATGAAAAAAAGCAACTTATTGAATCTGCGATTACTTTTTTTTTGAAAGGAATTGGTTATGAAGAATGCTAATTTTTTATGGTTGAGTTTATGTTTAGCAACAACAGTGCAAGCAGAAACGTTAGAAGAAGCATGGACTGCGGCATTAAACACTAATCATCAAATCAAAACTGCACAAGCCAATACTGACGTTTCACAAGAACAATTGCAAGCCGCACAAGGTGCAAACTTACCTGAATTGAATGTCGGTAGTAGTTATACGCAATATAACGAAACGCCCTCTGCGAAAACCAATATTGGTGGTCAATCTGCACGATTTGCGATGCAACAAGACGGTAGTGTGCGAGCGCAAGCGATGGCAACGTTGCCGATTTACACCAGCGGACGTATTACGCACAATATCAATGCCGCGCAAGCCACGTTAGATGCGACGCAAGCCAATGAACAAGTTGCCGCGTTGAATTTAAAAATGCAGGTTGCTGACAGTTATATTGCCGTTTTGCGCGCCGAAGATGGCGTGCAAGTCGCACAAAGTCATGTTCAAAGTTTAGAAAATCATCAAAAAGATGTGAAAAATTTATTTGAACAAGGCATTGTGGCAAAAAACGATGTACTTGCCGCTGAGGTTGAATTACTCAATGCAAAACAAACTCTTACACAATCTGTGAACGCTTATGACAATGCAAAAGCCCGTTACAACCAATTGCTTACCCGTCAATTGAATACGAAAGTTGAATTGACTAAAAAATTTCCAGAATCCCTCAAAACGAGCTTGGAAAATTTAAATCAAAGTGCGTTAAATCAACGTCCCGAATTGCTTGTTTTAAATGAACAAATTGAAGCCTTGCACGAACAAACAAAAGCGATGAAAGCTGGTTTGATGCCGCAAGTTGCGGTAAATGGTGGCTATCAATATCAGCAAAATCGTTATCAGGCTTACGAGGGTTTATGGCAAGCAAATCTTGGTGTTGATTGGAAATTATATGATGGCAGCACAAATCATAAAGGCGATGCACTGGAAAAACAGGCGTTGGCATTAAAAGAGCAACGCGAGGAATTATCGGGACAAATTTTATTACAAGTTCGTCAAGCATGGCTTGATAGCGAGGAAACACAACAACGCCTGCAAGTTGCCAAACAAACCATTGTTCAAGCAGACGAAAATTTGAAAGTGACCACAGACCGTTATCAGCAAGGTTTAGCGACGCACACTGACGTAATTCAAGCTGAAGACTTACGCACCCGTTCACACAATAACTTCAACAACGCGACTTATGATTTTGTGTTAGCGAGTTTGAAGATGAAGCGCGCCGTGGGAAATTTTTAACATTTCTTACAAACGCAAAAAAGCCGCTGTTTCGTCAGAAACAGCGGCTTTTTTTAAAGTCTTAAACTAAAGAAACGTCTTCAGCTTGTGGACCTTTTTGACCTTGAGTCACTGTGAATTGAACTTTTTGTCCTTCATCTAATGATTTAAAGCCTGAACCGTTGATGTTACGGAAGTGGACAAATACATCTGGACCACCTTCTTGTTGAATAAAACCGAAGCCTTTTTCTGCGTTAAACCACTTAACTGTACCTGTTGCCATTGTTGTAGCCTTTTAAAAATTTTTGAATTTAGCCTTTTCAGGCGGTAGCGCTGTGAAATTAAAGATTACTTCATGGATTAAACAGGACGAGCAGTATAACCAAAACTTCGTAGAGATAAGCACAACGGTAAATCAATTTCGAGCTGTGGCAATTCTATAGAGCCAACTTATCAAAGTCAACGATTTAATGTCATTCCCAACAACCTGCCGTATCAGGTGTATTGCCGTTTGCGCCTTTAATACCTGTAGAATCTAATGTTAATACGCCACATTCATCTGTATCCTGTGGTGCGACAGGTGTTGCCGTTAATGTATAGTTACCTGCGGCAAGTGTTGAAATACTTAGAGTATACGTTTTTGTGCTACTGCCATCTGTTGGCACTTGATCAGAAAAAATAGCTGTGCTGCCTGTCCCCACCGTTACTCCCGTATAATCATTATTATTTTCAACACGCCATTGTTCCATAGCAGTTGCCATCGAAACTAAAGCGGCTTGCGCTTCAGAACGCTTTGCTTTTTGAATATAACGCACATAACTCGGATAACCCACACTACTCAAAATACCAATAATTGCTACCGTAATCATTAGCTCAACTAATGTAAAACCTGTTTGTTTCGCTTTCATTATTTTCACTCCACCATTTATTTATTCATCAAGTCGCTGATACTTCGCCGCATAATTTTGCAATCAACATTATTTCTTTCTAACTTTTTCGAAAAACTCAAGAGTTGATTCTAACACAAACAAAAAAGCCATTTTTTAATGGTTAATTTGCCGTTGCAACAATGGCACAAAACTTATCCAAACTGGAATCAATTTCTAATTGATTTGCCAAGGCTAATCTTGCTCCCATTTTTTCACAACATAAACTGCCTGCAACGCTAGAAAATTTGAGTAATTCATCCCAAGCCATATTCGTTGCTAAACCATAAGCAAATGCACCATGAAAAGCATCTCCTGCGCCAGTGGTATCGATTGCATTAACGCTTAAGGCAGGAAGTTTGCCCTTTTCATTTTCACGTTGCCAGATTAGCCCATGTTCTCCCAATGTAATTACCGCAACGGGGGTAATTTCTGAAATTTGTTGCAATGCCGTTTCAACATCGCCCGTTAATTGCAACGCGAACTTTTCTGAACACACCGCGTAATCAACTTTTGACAATAAAGCTTGTGTATTTGAATTTAATGACCCAGCGTCTAACACGGTAGGAATGTTCGCATTTCTTGCATAGTCAGCTAAAGGCAAAGAAATATGTGGCTCGTGACCATCAAACAAAATCACTTTCGGTTTGACCAAAGAAAAATCGACTTCACCATCGAGTAACGGTTTCGTTTGTCCTTTGTAGTTAATCAAACTGCGGTTACCATCGGGTTTTACCAATACCATCGATAATGGTGTGGGTAAATCACCTCGAACAATCAAGCGGGGATTCACGCCAGATTCGATAAATTCTTGCAGATGTTTATCGCCATATAAATCGTTGCCTAAATAACCCGCAAAAGCAGACGTGCCACCGATTTTCACAATCTGCACCGCCGCATTAGCCGCAGGACCGCCGCCACATGCGAAAAAATCATTGGCAAATACTTTTTCATCTGCGGCTGGTTGATAATCAACCGTAAAAATTAAATCGTAACTGGCATGACCGACACATAAAACATCAACGTCTAACACTGTCTTCATCGTTTATTCACCCTGCAAAGTTAAAACTAATGTTCGACTGCCACCATGATTACGATGTTCGCACAAATAAATGCCTTGCCAAATGCCTAAGTTCAATTTCCCACTCGTCACAGGCAAATTCAAACTACAACCCAACAAACTACTTTTCAAATGACTTGGCATATCATCACTGCCTTCGTCGGTATGTCGATAATACGGCTGATTTTCAGGCACAGCGCGATTAAAATAACTTTCAAAATCCTGACGTACCGTGGGGTCTGCATTTTCGTTAATAGTCAATGACGCAGACGTATGTTTGATAAACACGTTAAGTATGCCTATGGAACAAGATTTTAATTCTGGC
>DALYHZ010000193.1:0-5089 GCA_031970635.1 Methylococcaceae bacterium
CGGTGTTTCAGCTATAACATTTGCAGAACGAGGTTGATTTGAAAGCAATGCCATTTCGCCAAATGTCACACCAGCGCGATAACTGTCTAAGCGTACTGTTTTTTCATCGGTTTCTAATAAAACGCTAATTCGTCCTTTAACCAGAAAAAATAAACTGCGACAATCTTCATCACCTTCCCGAATAATAATTTCGCCAGCAGATTTTTGCTTTTCTATGACCAGTGATTCCAATATGGAAATCTCATCATTTGTCATATCCCGAAAAATAGCGAATTGATCTAACGTAATTTCATCTGTTGCATCTTGAAAACAATCAAGCTCCATCAATAATTCATCTTCCGCGCGGGAAAGCGCACTATCGGTGTCTTCAAAAATTCTACCTTCTTTTTCAATTCGGGTAAGACCGATGATTTGCATAAAATGTCGTTGAACGCCATCAGAGGGTAAATAAGATAAAAACAAATGCTTATTCAACTTAAGCATTGCTTCGTCCACACGTTTTAGCATCATCACACTGCTGCTATCGAAATGACTCACCCGTTTAAGGTCGAGAATTACCCAATCAGCCGTTGCCAATTCTTTTTCCACGCATTGCGCGACCGTTTCGGCAGAACCAAAAAAAATAGGGCCATTCAGTTCAATAATGACAATGCGTTGACCGTTGTAATACAACGCTTTGAGCGCGGTATAAAGTCTGTCTGTGCGTGAGCGTAAACGGTCAGCATATAACACGCGGCGAATCATTTTTGCATTGGAACGAAACAAAAAGACCATGAACACAATCGTCATACCGACACCGAGCGCAGCCAGCGCACCAGCCCAAATAACAAGTATGGAAACCACCGCCACTACGGCGAGATTCATGGCTAAGTCTTGACGGCTTGATTTACCGCCAGTGCCGATTTTGATGATAAGTTGTTGTGTCCATTTATCCATGGCACCAGCGGTGGTAACAATCACGACCCCTGCCATCACTGACAATGGAATCAATGAAATGATATTGCTCAATCCATAAGACAATCCTATCAAGGTCACTGCAAATGCTAAATTTGCAACGCCAGTACGCCCACCATTAGCAAAAACAGTTTGCGTAATATTAGGTGAACCACCACTTGGTGCGCCACCAAACAACGCCACCACAAAATTCCCTGCGCCTTGAACGATTAGTTCTCTGTTACTATTCGGTCGAACGCCAAACAGACGTTCAGATGCGGAAATACTTAATAACGATTGAATTGAGGAGACAAACGCCAACGTCACACCAGTGGCGAGTATCATAAACGCATGATGAGAAAATGCTGTTGTCGCGATAAATTGAAAAATAGCGTCTGTTTTCAAAACAATGGGAATGCCTGTTGGTAACGTACCAATAACCGGTCCAAAATTTGTTGCCGAAACACATTTTGTTGCAATCATTTGCGCTATTGTCCCGCCAAATAGTCCAACGATTGCAGCAGGAACCAGCTTACTTACTTTTCCAGTCAAATAAACCAAACTGCCAGACAATACCGCAAAACTCATAGACCACCAGTTAATCCCAACATCACCTGTCAATATGCTTAACACCTGACTGCCATGCTCAAGACCAAACAATTTCGGTATTTGCGTCAAAATAATTTGTAACGCAAAACCATTGATGAATCCGGCAAGCACGGGATAAGGGATAAATTTTACTAACGATCCCATGCGTGAGGCACCAAGTAAAACTTGCGTTATCCCCGACACAATCAATGTTAAAAAACAGATGGTCATCAATGCAGTCGGCGCGGTATCTCCTCTGTAAACATCGCTAAATGAATGATGTGTGGCTATGGTCGCAATCATGCCCGATAAAATCGCGGCATGTGTAGTTTTTGGGCTGTTGATATGCAAAGGTGCCCCACCAAATAATCCCGATACAATAGCCGGTATTACCGCCGCCACAAATGCCGCAGAGATTCCCGCTGTGACAAAAGCCGCACCAATGCTCTGATATGAAACGACACCACAACTTAAAATAATGGGAACCGTAACTAACGCGCCAACTGAACCACCTAGAACATCGCCCCATAACGATTTGAGCGTTTGAATATTCATTTTAATTTTATGAAACCTAAAATTTTGTAGAAAGCTGTGTCATAAAAACACAGTGTAATTGGGGGAAATTATAAACAGTTATCTATTTCAAAGCTGTGAATCTAGTCACGGATTCAAAAACTGCTTGAAATAAATGCCTCTTATGTGTAGTCGGAGGAATATATATTGCTTTCAGTAATTTCAATTGAATATGCTCAACAAAATTTAATAATGAAATTTTTTATCCCAACAACTCTTGCCAACTTAGCCGGTCTCGTATTGCTTTTACTAGTCAATACACAAGACGTTCACGCCGAAAATTATCGAGCCGACCAAAATAAAACCGAATTATTAGAACGTCGAATTTATGAGTTAGAACGTCGTCTGGAAAAACTTGAAACATTAACCAGTCTTTTACAACCTCCACAAAATACCGTGCAAAACGAAGCAAACGTTAAAGAATTAACTAACGAAGTGCATGTACTCGAACAAAAATTCGATACACAAGAAGAACTTATCCAAAATAATGCCAAGAAAACGCCCATTATCGAAGCAGGAGATAGTGGCTTTAAAATTTCATCGGCAGACAAAAAACATCAAGTCAGATTGCGCGGCATCGTGCAAGCGGATAATCGAACTTTCACCGAAGATAATAGTAAATCAACAGATAGTTTTGATTTGAAACAGGCAAGGATTTGGTTTGAAGGACGTGTTTTTAATGATGTCTATTTTAAAATTTCCCCAAACTTTGCCTCTGGCTCAGATATTCTACCGGATGCTTATCTCGATTATGCTTACCATTCAGCCGCCAGCTTATTGGTCGGTAAATTCAAACCGGCGTTAAGTTTAGAACGGTTACAAGGTGACACCGATGGAACATTTTTAGAACGCGCTTTTCCAGCATATTTAGCCACCAATCGTGATGTTGGTATGGAATTGCACGGCGGCTTTAATTTTACAGGTCAAAGCGCAGAAAAAGTGGTCGGTCCTATTGATACGAAAAACCAATTTTCTTATCAATTCGGTATATTCAACGGTTCAGGAGATGAAGGTAATTTAAATAATAACGCCGCTGATGTGAATGACAACAAGGAATTTGTCGGACGTTTATTTGCTCATCCATTTCAACACAGCGATTATTCTTGGTTAGAAGGCTTAGGAATTGGTGTAGCGGGAAGTTATGCTCATCCGCTTAACTTAGCACTTAACAATCAACGCACGCCTATTGGACGCAATAGTTATCTAAATTACGCCAGTACATTTACAAATGCGACTGGCAGCGCGTTTGCTGCACCGGTTTCTAATGGTGATAGTTATCGTATTTACCCGCAAGCCTATTGGTACGCAGGCTCTTTTGGTGCAATGGCAGAATATGTTGTTTCGTCTCAACATTTAGCCGGTATGAATAAAACCGGTGCGCTCAACATCAAACAAGATAATACAGCGTGGCAGATTTTAGGCTCTTATATTCTCACCGGAGAAAACAGCAGCTTTGGTTCGGTCAAACCAAGTCGAGCATTTAATCCCATGGAAAATACATGGGGGGCATTACAAATAGCGGCTCGCTGGAGTCAATTAGATGTGGATAGTGATACATTTTTGCTGATCGACCCCAGCAAGTCTGCAAGACAAGCTCGCGCGTGGACTGTTGGGGCAAATTGGTATTTAAACGCTAACGCTTTGATTCGAGCCGATTATGAACAAGTGTCGTTTGACGGTGGCGCGGCAAAAGGAGGGAATCGTCCAACAGAACAACTATTTGCAACGCGCTTTCAGTTAGCGTTTTAAATTATCTAAACCAAATCACCGCACAAATCATCAACGCACTCATTAAAATCGCCCATACTTGATTGCGTTGTTGTTTTGCCATCTGCTCACGCAACAACGCGAATTCACGTTGTTGCATTTCAGCGCGCCGCTCTGCATGTGCGGCGTTATCAAGAGCTTTGTAAAGCAATGAAGGAACTTCAGGAAATTGGTCAGCAAAATCTGGTAATTGTCGTATCAATTTTTTAATTTTTGCTTTCGGGCTTAAACGTTCTTGAAACCACGATTCTAAAAACGGTTTTGCCGTTTGCCATAAATCTAAATCCGGATACAGTTGTCGTCCTAAACCTTCGATATTAAGCAACGTTTTTTGCAATAAAACCAATTGCGGCTGAACGTGCATATCAAACCGTCGCGCTGTTTGAAATAAACGCAGTAACAATTGTCCGAAAGAAATGTCTTTCAACGGTTTTTCAAAAATCGGTTCGCACACACTACGAATTGCCGCTTCAAATTCTTCAATACGCACCGAACCTGAAACCCAACCCGATTCAACGTGCATTTCTGCCACACGGCGATAATCACGGTTGAAAAATGCCAAAAAGTTTTCCGCTAAATAACGTTGGTCGGACGCAGATAAACTGCCGACAATGCCGAAATCAACGGCAATATATTTGTCCGGCAATTCCACAAAAATATTACCGGGGTGCATATCCGCGTGAAAGAAATTGTCTCGAAAAACTTGCGTGAAAAAAATTTCTACGCCGCGTTCTGCCAACGTTTTAAAGTCAGCGTTCGCCGCTTTTAACTGTTCGATTTCACCAACGGGAATACCATGAATGCGCTCGATAACTAATACATTTTTGCGTGTTAATTCCCAATGAATTTCTGGCACATACAAAATCCCCGAATTTTCAAAATTACGCCGCAATTTCGCGGCATTCGCGCCTTCGCGCATTAAATCGAGTTCGTCTAACGTCGTTTTTTCAAATTCGGCAACGACTTCGGTGGCGCGTAACCGTTTAGCATCCCCCCAAAAACGTTCGGCAAGCCGTGCTAATTCGTAAAGCAAGCCAATATCGGAAGCAATGCGTGGCGCGATATTCGGACGCAACACTTTTACCACAACTTCCTCACCGCTATGCAAGGTTGCGGTGTGAACTTGTGCGACTGATGCCGATGCTAACGGTTCTGTATCGAATTTGGCAAACGCCTCGCCGATTGGCATACCTAACGCTTTTTCGATAATTTCAATTGCTAATTCACC
>DALYHZ010000194.1:0-5086 GCA_031970635.1 Methylococcaceae bacterium
AATTAGAAATGATGTTAGATGGGCTTGCAAAAGGCGATTTAACCCAAATAATAACGAAAGATTATCAAGGCGTTTTTGGACGGGTAAAAATCAGTGTCAATACCGCCGCCAATAGTTTGAAAAATATCATTATACAAATTAAACAAACAACAGACATTATCGCTTTTGCAACGAAAGAAATCGCCCTCAATAATAATAATTTGTCCCAGCGAACAGAAGAACAAGCCGCCAGTCTGGAAGAAACTGCCGCCAGCATGCACGAATTAACAGCGACCGTTCAATACAATAGCGAATGTATGCAACAAGCAAACATCCTTGCAGTAAGTGCAACTGAAACGGCAAACAAAGGCATTGAAGTTATCGAACGCGTCGTAGATACGATGGGTAATATCAACGAATCCTCATTGCGAATTGTAGACATCATTTCAGTTATTGACGACATCGCTTTTCAAACTAATATTTTGGCGTTAAATGCGGCTGTTGAAGCCGCCCGTGCAGGTGAATTAGGCAAAGGTTTTGCTGTCGTCGCCATCGAAGTTCGCAATTTAGCACAACGCGCCGCAAATGCCGCAGGAGAAATTAAACGCTTAATTAGTGATTCGGTCGATCAAGTTTCAGGAGGCGGCAAACAAGTGACAGCAGCAGGTATTACAATGAAAGAAATTGTGAATTCTATTCAAGAGCTAACTGGCATTATTGCCGAAATTGCAAGTGCATCAACAGAGCAAAGCATAGGTATTTCGCAAGTTGAACAAGCCATTACCTCAATGGATAATGTCACACAGCAAAATGCCAACATGACGACAAAAATGGCAATATCAGCAGAAGCCTTAGATGCTCAAACAAACCATCTCGCAACAGAATTGTCTTATTTTAAAACGCACTTTAATTCAAACTATCGAAAAAATTATGTGAAAGATGAATGTGACTATTTTTAAGAAAATTTTTATATCCATTACGATAGTTTTTTATAACTGTTGTGAATTTTGCCTATTTTGACATGAACAAACTCATTTTAATTGTTGAAGATGAACCGTTATTAGCCATGTTATTGGCAAATTGTGTTTCATCAAAAGGCTTTTATACACACTGTTTATTTGACGGAGCTGAGGTTGTGGATTGGGTAAAAAAAAATCAGCCTGACTTAGTTTTAATGGACGTGATGTTACCGCATTGTGATGGTATGGTTTTATGTAAAGAAATTCGCAAATTTTCATCCGTACCATTATTTTTTATTACCTCTTGCGATAGTGAATTTGACCGACTACGTGGTTTAAACAGTGGCGCAGATGATTACATTTGTAAACCGTATAATCCTAATGAAGTATTAGCCCGAATCAACGCAATATTTAGGCGAATACATAATTTTTCGCTTAACAAAATCGAAGTAGCCGGTTTTACCTTAAATAAAGAATCTTTTCAGGCTTATTATAACGGTCAACCGTTGAATTTAACGCTAAGTGAGTTTCGCATTTTAGCCATGTTATTGAGCAAGAAAGATAAAGTATATTCGAGGACGATGTTACTTGAAACGCTACATGAAGAAGAATACGACGGATTAGATCGCACTATTGATGGACATATTAAAAATATCCGTCAAAAAATAAAACACATTTCTAAAAAAGACGTAATCGAAACGGTTTATGGTATTGGATATAAAATAATTCATCCCGATTAAGTTGCAATACACCACACCTAACATTTTTTAATTTTCAGTGTGTCAAAAATATAATGACTAATTTTATTATTGGTAGACAACAAATATTTGATAACAATTTAAATGTTTTAGCTTATGAACTGTTTTTTCGTGGCAATCATTTCAATCTTTCCGATAATCACGAAGCCACCCAGGCAACGCATCAAGTGATTACCGATTCCATTTTGGAAATAGGGCTAAATAACATTGTCGGTGAACATAAAGTTTTCATAAATTTTACAACACAAAATATTTTAGATAAAACACCGCTGTATTTACCCAAAGACCGTGTTGTCATTGAAATATTAGAAAACGTTGATATTGATGCTCAAATTACCTACAACCTGCTAGAAATGTCTCAAAAAGGTTATTCAATTTCATTGGATAACTTTTCACTTAACCATAACCATTTAAAATTGTTAGAGTTTGTTGATATTATCAAACTTGATGTTTTAGCCATGGGGGAAAAGCGCGTCAGAGAAGTTATTCCGCAACTCAAATTTTATGATGTGCAAATTTTGGCATCTAAAGTCGAAACAAATGATGACTATCAATATTTATCCGAATTAGGTTGTGATTTTTTTCAAGGTTTCTTTTTTAATAAACCCAATTTAGTTAAAGGGAAACGTATTGTTTCAAATCAATTAGATTCACTACGGTTATTGAGCATTTTAAATGACCCAAATGTCGAATTTAATACCTTAGTAAAAGAAATTTCACAAAATTTATCGTTGAGCTATAAGATTTTACGCTATATCAATTCTGCTGCTTATCCGGCATTAATAAAAGTAAAATCCATCAGCCAAGCCATCGCTTTTCTCGGATTAAATGAGTTAAAAAGCTGGATTAGTTTGGTCATTTTATCTTCATTATCAAACAAACCAAATTTTGCGGTGCAAAATGCTTTAATTCGAGGAAAAATGTGCGAATTGCTAACAAATTTAGAACTTAAATACAAAACGCCAAGTGGTGAGTTTTTCCTAATCGGCATACTGTCTTCACTTGATATTATTTTGGATCTTGCACTTGAAGAAGTAATAGAACAACTGCCGCTAAATGATTATGTGAAAAATGCCATTTTATATCACGACGGTTTGGGAGGCGAAGCACTCAATTGCGTTTTAAATTACGAATTTGGAAATCTTGACGAAATCGCCTTTGGAAATGTTCCACGGTTCGTTATTGGAAATATTTATATTGAAAGTATCACTTGGGCAAAAAAAGTAACCAGCACGATAAAAGACTGCATATAAATACGCTTTTTCTAAGCCAGTTATCCTGTTAAGTGGGAATTAAAAACTCACACAAAATATCGTCTTTAGTCATACAACGAGAAAGCTCAACAGATTCATTGAGTGTCGATTTAATTAACGCTAAATCGAATTGGCAAATTTGTGGGTATTTCTGTGCTAAATCGTGATAGATGCAATTGCACGCTTGTAAACATTTTTGCTGATGTTCATTGACCGTTTCTTGCACCACAAACCCTAACTCATTCATAACATTCACCAACAAGACAATTCGCTCTGCGAGTGGTTTTTCTTCAAATTGATGCAATTGTCCTGCGAGTTTATTGCCTAATTTAGTCATATAAATTTCACCGTTTTCCGTTGGAGACATTTCAACTAAATCAGCAATCATCAACTCAGCTAACCACGAATAATGTTTGGGAAAATGATTGATGCCTTTCGTGGTGATAGCATAACGCGCCAGCGGTCGTCCCGCCGTTTTATCAAACGCATTTTTCTCGATGTAACCTTCTGCTTCTAATGCAATGAAATGTTGCTGAACGGCCGTTCTTGAAATTTTTAATTTATCTGTCAATTCCTCAATACATAGTCCTCGTTTATGCGTCAGGAAATGTTCCAAAATTTCATGTTGCCGTTGACTAATTTTATTCATAAATATTAAACAGATTCTGTGATTTTAGCGCAGTGGATTTATATAATCATTATATTGTATAAGTTTATTTTTTCTATAAACTATTTTTTAAGCTAGCAAAAATGTTTTAAGACGACAATCACAGGTAAAAACACATGACACACATCAAATTTGACAACCAAATTTTTGAAACCGAAAACGACGAAACTGTTTTATACACGTTGTTGCGAAATAATGTCCAAGTGCCTTACGGCTGTAAAGTAGGCGTTTGTCAATCTTGTTTGATGCGTAGCCTTGATAATTCCCCGCCCATTGAATCACAAGAAGGTCTAAAAGATACGCAACAAAAACAAAATTATTTTTTGTCATGTCTTTGCATTCCTCAAAATGACATGACAGTCATCGTACCTAATGCCGAAGAAAATTGGCTTGAAGGTGAAGTGCTTGAAAAATATGCGTTGTCTGAAAATGTCATTTTCGTGAAATTACAATCCAAAGAACCGTTAGCGTTTTTTGCAGGGCAATTTGTTAATTTACGTAGCGATACCGGTATTATTCGTAGTTATTCGATTGCAAACATTCCTAATGCAGTACACATTTTAACATTTCATATTCGTATTTTACCTAACGGTCAATTTAGTCAATGGCTAGCAAATGAATTACAGATTGGAATGTCATTAAATTTTTCACAGGCTCAAGGACATTGCCATTATTTAGAAAATAACCCTGAGCAACCATTACTCTTAATTGGGACAGGAACGGGACTTGCGCCACTTTATGGCATTCTTTGTGACGCATTGGAAAATCATAAACATACTGGTGAAATTCATTTATTTCATGGTAGCCGTGATGCGACGGGATTATATTTTGAAGAGAAGTTGCGCGAAATGGAAAAAAGTCATCCCAATTTCCATTATACGCCATGTTTATCTGGTGAAATTTGTGATAAAAACTATACAAAAGGACGTGCTAATCAGGTAGCACTCGAAAAATTTCCAAAATTAGAGGGGTGGCGCGTGTATTTATGCGGTCAACCGGATATGGTTTTACATTCAAAAAGAATAGCTTATTTACAAGGTGCATCCTTGAAAGACATCTATGCTGATGCGTTTTCATCGTAAAAAATAATTTGAGACTTTAAATGAAACAATCCATTTCTGCGCTTAAAAAATTAAATCTGACCGTCAAACTTTTTTGGGGTGGTGGTTTTTGCTTACTCATTATTTTTTTGATTGGAATGAATACGGTTGCGAGTTTGCAAACGTTAAGCGCAGAAGTAAATGCGATTTACGATAAACACTTACTCGGTATTTCTCACATTAAAGAAGCCAATATTTGCCTTAATCACATGAGAAGGAATTTACGGCAAATGGTATTTTCAGAAAATACGTTTGATAAACAAAAAGCTAATAAGAAATTAGACAACGCCGATGCCTCGCTACAAATAGAAATCAACGAAATTACTAAACGGTTGAGAGTCCAAAAAATAAACAACAATTAGCTGAAATG
>DALYHZ010000195.1:0-5050 GCA_031970635.1 Methylococcaceae bacterium
GTACCAATAAAAGTGAAACTATCGTCAACATTTAGCGTATTGGCATTCGCATCAATTCCTGAGACATCTATTTTATCGCCTTGAGCAGTTCTAAAATCTAGAATCAGATCATTTAAGGTTGCTTCGCCAAATACAAAAGTATCTGCGCCTGTGCCGCCTTTGAGTTGATCATTGTCCGCACCGCCAATAAGGATGTCGTTACCTGCACCGCCATCCAATTTGTCATTTCCAAGTCCACCATTGAGAACATCGTTACCGCCCCCCCCAATGAGTATGTCATTGCCATCGCCACCAAGCAGGTAATCTTTAGCTTTAGTGCCATATAAGTGGTCGCCAAGGTTATGGGTAGCTTTGACTAAATTATAAGTCGCATCAACGGATGTATAAGGGCTATTACCTCCATTGTTAAGCGTGTCAGTTGTATTACCGCCTGTAGGCAAGTTAGGAATGTCTTTTGAACCCGTGCCAGTTCCGCCTGTAGAACCCGTGCTGTCTACAGAACCTGTGCTATTCACTGCACCCATTGAAGTATAGGGGCTATTTCCCCCCTTGTTGAGCATATCCGTTGTTTTGACGTCGGTTGGTAAATTAACCGTACTATTATTGTCAACGCCTCTGCCCGCTGGTCCGGGATTGCTTTTAGAAACACTAGGCGCACCATCTGCGGCACTATTACTTACATTTTCTACTACTGTATTGTCGCTCATTTTATAACCTCTTAATTTTCAACATAGAACCGTTTCTTCTTATCTGAAAGCCTTTAGTTCAACAAGAAATCAAAACACCAATACGGTCGATGTGTTCTTTTAATGCCTGATTTTTTAGGCTTTCGTAATGGGTCACATCGAATAAATAAGGCAATGGTAGATTATCTAACGCACCGAGTAATTTTGCGGAGTAATTCACCGAACTACTGAACGCTAAGTCAATATCAGAGCCACGTCTGTAATTGCCTTTAGCGCGTGAGCCGTAAATTTTTACCCAAGCAATTTCAGGGTATTTTTTAAAACAGCTTTCAATCAATTCAAGGGTTTTTGTGTCTAATCCGCACATTTTTACGTTAGCCGTTCAAGCCAATATCTTGCACAATGTCGTTCATAATTTTAAGCAAGTCTCGTTAAAACGGCTTTCCTAAATTTTATTGAGTTCGTCAATCGCTATTTCAGCCATCGAGAAATGTGTTTCGGAATCTATTTTTGTGACAGTTTTATCAATTTGATAATCGGATTTTATTCGTCCTTTTTTTAATCGATTTAAATAATTTCCAATCTGTATTAAATCTGGAACAGTGCTTTTTGAAAACTGGAATATCGTTTTTTCATGACTTCCAGCATTTGTGACATCAACGTCTGTGTTTATTTTAGTTGATTTGTCTTTAGCTAAAAGAAATGCGGCATAGTAAGAACGGCTCATTATGTTTCTAAAATCAATTTCATCATTAGAACCTCGTAATCTATCTGCAAAATCTAAAAATTCTTCTGGTTCTACCATTTGCCGCTTATCCTTTCTTTTTTCTCGATGATTTCACGTTCTTCTAATAAAACTTCTACCGATTTAAATTCAAACATGATTACATCAAACCACTTGCTATCTGCATTTTTAGCTAAAATGCCGTCAGCTTCCCAATTTATTTTGGCAATTTCTTTTGCTACTGATTCAACAGGCTCTGGAAAATCGACGTACAAGTCAATCCAAAGGCAATCATCTACAATGTTTGCGTTAACATCAGATAAAAATAATTTCTTCTCATGCAGAATGCTAAAAGCAAAATTCATAATTTTTTCTGCATCATCATCAGCAAGACCTGCTTTTTCAAAAAGTGATACAGCATCCATAATCACACTGTAATGCACATGTTCGTCAGCAGATTTTTCCATTTTATTTAAGAGTTTTACCGATTCGTGCAATTTTCCCAAAAATAAATTAGCAGAAACTAAATTAACTATTGTTTGAAATTCGTTAGGGTATTTTTCTAATAATTCTTTTCCAATTTCAATACACTGAGAGAATAATCCTTCTACCCACAATGTTGAATGATAATTAAATTTAAGGTAAAGATGATCCTCAGATGGTGCTTGATAGTCTAGGTTTGATCTTTCACAAAATAATTTGTATTTTTCAAATGCTAAGTTATGGTTTTTATGTGCTTCAGTCGTATCACCATATAAACAGGCAATCATTCCAAAAAAATCGAATAAGTCCCAATCACTGATTTTTCCACGCAAGCTCTCAGCATCACTAATCAAGCGATTTCGTTCAAACTTGTTTATTTTACGAAGTCCATTTTTGTAAAACAAAATCTTATCCATCAACTCGTCAGTTTTTGGTTTAGCTTGGGCGGTCATTTTTAGTTACCATCAAATCCTAATAAAACATTGCGTAATTCTAGGTTAGTTATCCTTTGATAGCAAAATCCATTGGCAATAGTGTGTTGTAATGAAGGCTTAAAAAATTAGGAAGGGAAATACTTTTAACTTACAAAAATGTAAATTATCAACTTTTTGTTTTTGCTGTATCTTCTAATCTTCCTCCCCAAAACAATTCAAATAATCCTTGCAATACTCACACGAAGGCGAACGACAAACATAAATCCCTTCAGTTTCGCAAAGTTGTTTGTAAATAAATTTTTTCCATTTCATGTCATAAACATTTTGCTCGGCAAGCTGTGGAAAATTATGTTTGAGCAACGCAGACAAATCCTCACGCCCAAACAGCCCTAAATCTTGCCAAAGATGATTACTGCCCAAACATGAGGCAACGATAATTGCAATTAACCATTCGGTTTCTTCATTTTGAACACTCGCAAAACCACGCAAAAATTGCTCAAGTTCGCCTTTTTCGGTCATTCGGGAAAAATCAGGATTTTGCCGAAGCGGAAAAATAGATAACGAATAACGAGGAAAACGTGTGGCTAAAAATTGTTCAAACTGTGATGGCTCAAGTCCTAAAAAATTCGGCAATGCCCCTGCGCCTACTTGCCAACTCGCGAGAATTTGCGCGAACCATTCGCCATTTTTAGAACCATCCGAACACACCAGCAACGCTTGATAATGTTGCTCTACGCTAAGAGGTGAAAGAGACATAGTGCGTCCTCACTTGCCATAAATGCCCCACCGGTTACGCATGGGAATGCTGCAAGACCAGTGTGACATCAAGAAAAAAACAATCGCTAAAAACTAATACTCAACGCGAATATCTTCATCGCGCACAATCATTTGGCAAGCAAGTCGCCATTCTGATGGTAAATCGTCCACAATCATTTTTTCCAAATCTTCGGCAGTGACTTTGCCGATTTCTTTCAAGACGGTTTTTTCTTTTTCAGTCAAAGGACCGCCCATGCGTTCATGTTTTTTGTCGATGCTCGATACTTTCACAACACATGTGCCGCATTCACCATCTTCACATTGGAAATTGATGGGGATTTTGTTTTCAAGCGCGAGTTTTAAAACCGTTTGTGTGTGTGAACCAGCTACTGCATAAACGGTTTTGTCACGATATTCAGGACTGCTAAAAGTAACTAATGCCATGAGAACACCTCTAAGTAATTAAAATTAAACAGGTTTGACAGAAATTTTGCCGCCTAAAACTTGCGCTTGGCAAGCCAAACGGTTGTGTTTGCCAGCCATGTTTTCACGCAATACTTTGTCTTCTAAAACAGAAGGTTCGCTCAAATTATTCCAGCCGTCAGTGACCTTCATAATGCACGTTCCACAATCACCTTCACGGCAACCGTAAGTAATCGCTGAACCGACTTTTTCTGAAACTTCAATAACGCGAGTTCCAGCAGGGACGGTCACAGTGACATTTATATCTTCAAAAGTAATGGTTGCTTTTGCCATTGTTCATACTCCTCAAACAAGAAAAAAATAATCTCGAAAATTGCCAACCTAGCCAATTTTCGTTTTGGAATCGGAGGATTCCTGTGTGCATTGCCGTTTTAAAACAATGCTGTGTACCGATGCGTCCGTGAATCGGTTAAATTTTTACAAATCTTCAAAATTGATTTCTCTTGCGCCGCGCAAGCCCATCAATTCTTGTGCGAGTTCCAAGCCGAACGCTTCACATTGCAAAATCTCTTCGTCAGTCGGAATCAATTTCACCCGTAAACCTGAAATCGGCACGCGCAGTTTTAGACCACGCAAACGATCTTCCACCATTCGCACGCCCTCACCTGTCCAGCCGTAAGAACCAAACACGCCGCCGAGTTTTGTTTTTCAGGTTGACCACGGTCAGCGACGACAATAAATCCCAAATCGGTTTGACCGCATCGCCGTTAATCGTGGGCGTGCCGAGAATTAAACCGTCTGCTTCTTCAATCAAATCCACAAACGGCGCGACTTCGCCGCCTTCCAAATCGTAAAGCGACACGCGCACGTCAGGCACTTGCATTGCACCGTTATAAATGGCTTCCGCCATTTTTCGCGTGTTGCCATACGAGCTGATATAAAAAATCAGTAAGGTTTTTTGGTTTTCGCTGAGTTCGCTGTGCAACGCAGAACTTGAAAGTTCTCGATAACGTTTGATGTAACGTTGTGGACGGTCGCGCAAAATTGGACCATGCGCGGGAGCAATCGTGGAAAGCGTCAGCGGTTCAATCAAATTCAATGCCGAAAGCACATAATCCTTGAACGGACGCATGATGTAGGCGTAGTAATACTCGAACGAAAACCGAAAATCGCCCACGCTGTCATTAAATAAACGGTTGTCGCAAAAATGACAGCCGAAAACATCGCCCGAAAACAAAATCTGTTCTTCAGGTGAAAACGTGCATTGCGTGTCGGGCCAATGCAAATACGGCGTGTGTAAAAATTGCACCGTTCTATCCCCCAACGAAACGCTATCGCCCGTTAAAACGGGCGTGAAACTAAGTTCTTCCTGTTTTAACAAGCCTTTAAGCATCGATTGGGCTTTTTGTGAAATGAACAATCGCGCTTGCGGGGCACGGCGCATCAATTCGGGCAACGCGCCGGTGTGGTCGGGTTCGAGGTGATTTAAAACAATGACTTTGATTTCATCGTAGCTTGCCACCGATTCCAAACGAGTGAAAAAA
>DALYHZ010000196.1:0-5049 GCA_031970635.1 Methylococcaceae bacterium
GCACCAAGGCTTCAAAAGTATCTAACACGCTTTGACAACGTTCGAGCCAATCTTCACCTGTGAAAATAACAATAAAATCGTCGCCACCAATATGTCCGATGCGTCCGCTTTCAGGTGGAATACATTGTTTTAATGTGGTTGCCACCGCTTTGATAATGTCATCGCCCGCGCTATAACCATAAATATCGTTAAACGGTTTGAAATTATCCAAATCAAAATAACCAAAACCAAACGACGTTTTGCTGGCAAGCAACTGATTTACCTGCTCATTCATCGGCACACTGCCCGGTAATAATGTGAGCGGATTTGCATGCTTAGCATTATCGATTTGTTGCAACGTAATTTTTTCTAAAAGCGATAAAATTGTCGCAACACCAGCATATTTACCTTCGCGCGTAATAACAAACGCTTGTTCATGACGCATTGTCGAAGTCAATTGTTGACTGACTAATTCGATAGGCGTGTTGTAATCAATACTTAATGGGATTTGATCGATGAACGTTTTAATAGGTTTACGTCCGTATAATTCCATTCCGTAACGACTTGAGAATAATTTCGATAGAAAAATATCTCGAAAAATAATGCCCGAGGCAACATCAAAATCTACCAACGGTAAAATCGTCAAATCCGTATGCTGTTGGAAAAGATTCATCACATCACTGATCAGCGTATCTGCTGAAATGGGGGAAATAAATCGACTAATTGCATCAACCGATGTTGAATTTGCACTTAATGGTTTTTGTTCTATTAAGTCTTCATGAAGAAAAATATCGACATCAATCTTACCTAAAGGTAGCGCGGCAGGTCTTGCCAAGTAGTAACCTTGACCGTGAGAGATTCCCAATTTTTCAATTGTTTTAAATTCAGCTTCGGTTTCAATACCTTCAGCGATGACATTGCAATTAAGCGAACTGGCAATCCCTTGAATGGAACGAACAAAATTGAATTTAACCGAATCATTTTGTAGCTCTTGAATAAAATGTTGGTCAATTTTGACATATTCAGGGAGTAACTCTGACCACAATCGCAAACTCGAATAACCCGCGCCTAAATCGTCTAAGGCAATTTCAAAACCCATACCGCGATAGTGCATAACCGCCTCACGCATTAACTCGTAGTCGTCAGTGGGTTTGTGTTCGGTTAATTCAATGACCACGTTATGTGGATTCAAACCAAATTGGTCTAAATAACGTAGCGTCTCGCCTGTTTTAAATTCAGGTTGCAATAAAACGTGCGGACTGACATTTAAAAACAATTTCGCATCCAAATTAAAATCTGCGAAATGTTTAATGCTCAATTCACGACAAACAAATTCCAGCTGTGAACTCAAACCGTAGCGTTCAGCAATATCAAACAAATTCAGCGGACTATGAAGGGGACTATTTGAAGGTCCCCGAATTAAGGCTTCGTAACCAATGATTTTTTTTTGTGAAATGGAAACAATAGGTTGATAGTGTGGCGTGAGTTTCTTATGTTCTAGGATTGTAAGCAGTTCTTGTTGCAATGCGGACACAGTAGAATACCTATTCTCAATAAAAAATTACCGCCAGCATAAATTATTTTCATGACAGCATTGTGACATTTATGACGAATCAATGACGTGATTAAAAGTATGGTATCACGCAAAAATCAACAAATAACCTCCTAAGCCAACCATTACTAGACCGCTAATCAGTTTAAGCAATCGCCCTTCTTTTTCTTGTAATCGTCGTTGACTGAGTGTGATAACGCCAATGCCTAAAATAACGCAATCATCAAACATATACGCTACGTTATAAAGCAATAAATAACTGTAATAATCAAACGAGCTGAAATGTTGTAGCGTTAAAATTCGCGTATAAAGTGCCGGAAAACCAGACGTACACATAAACTCAACTATTTGAACTAAAACTGCCAAAATCGCCACGCCAATTAGCGCACCGGTGAGGTTTTGCGCGTTCAAAATTCGGCGAATGCGGGCGTAAATGTCCGGTTTGGCAGAATTTGGAATCGATAAAGATAATCCACGTCCAAAAAACCAAAAATCTTTGAGATTGATTGCACCTGCCAATAATGCAATTAACGCGATGATAATTTCAGAAATCCGCGACAATCCAATCCATAAAAATAAATTCAACCACGCGCTCATAAATAAAAAATAAGCAATGCCTTCGATGGCAACAAAAGTGCCGGCAATAGCAAGCATTCGCCACCGATTTCGTGTTGGCGCAAGTAACGAAATCATTAAAATTAACACCCACATCGAGCAAGGATTAAAACCATCCAGTAAGCCCATCGCTAACGTAAATAGCGGTAAACCTATTTCGGTAAGTGTGAGTTTTTGTCCGAAAAAATCGAGTTCAAAGGATTCTTTTTTTTCAGGTGTCGGCGCGGTGCATTCAAGCGTTGATCGAATTTCACAACTTCCTGCTTCATTTTGTTGAAGGATTGTTGGCGTTGATGTTTGCGCTAACACGCTACGAATCCATTGCCCTGTCGTGGTGGCATCGGCATAACCAATAATGAGTTGTCCTTTCACATTGATTGCCGGTACACGAACTAACCCAATGCCTTGTTGTTGTGCAATCTGTTGTAATTGTGAAAAGGCGGATGGTTCTTGTGTGAGATTGTGAATAACAATGTGCAAATCAGGTTGTTCTTGTTGCAACGTCTTTAAAAATGTTTCTGCCGCCGCGCAATGTGGACAGTCCGAGCGTACAAAGGCTTCTATGTCTACCGTTGTTGAGACAGGCTGAATTATCTGCGAATCCGCAACACTTAAATTAAAAATAGCGTTCTGCGTGAGAACTAACATTACGAAAATTAACGACCGGATAAACACATTCATTATTTTCTCCTTAAAAATTTAACTTAATTTTAAATTACCGTTGTAAACTCATCGTGTAGTGCAGAATGTCATCTTCTTTTGTTCATTTCGAGGGCTGTACAATGCAAAATCAGCAAACACTTACCATCGATGGAAATCAAGCCGCCGCCATGGTGGCACACAAACTCAGCGAAATCATCGCCATTTATCCGATAACGCCCGCCACGCCGATGGGCGAATGGTCAGACGAATGGTCGTCACGAGGTCAAACGAATTTGTGGGGAACAATACCACAAGTTGTCGAAATGCAAAGTGAAGCCGGTGCGGCGGGGGCTATTCATGGTGCGTTGCAAGCGGGTTCGTTGGCGACGACCTTTACGGCTTCGCAAGGTTTATTGTTAATGCTACCGAACATGTACAAAATTGCTGGTGAACTTACACCAACGGTGTTTCATATCGCGGCACGTTCTCTAGCATGTCAGGCATTATCCATTTTTGGCGACCACAGCGATGTCATGTCAGCACGAATGACCGGATTTGGAATGCTTTGTTCAAATTCGCCTCAAGAAGTTTTAGATTTTGCTTTGATTGCTCATGCGGTAACGTTGGAAAGTCGTATTCCGTTATTGCATTTTTTTGATGGTTTTCGCACCTCGCATGAAGTGGCAAAAATCAGCATTTTCAAAGATGACGTATTTCATGGCATGATTTCCGATGAATGGATTGCGGCGCATCGAAATCGTGCGTTATCGCCGGACAGTCCCGTGTTGCGTGGTACAGCACAAAATCCCGATGTGTATTTTCAAGCGCGAGAATCGGTGAATACTTATTACCAAACCATGCCGTCTATTGTGCAGAATGCCATGGATAAATTTGCGGCATTAACAGGACGTACTTATCAATTGTTTGAATACGTCGGTGCAGAAAATGCTGAACGTGTGATTATCATGATGGGTTCTGGCGCAGAAGCCGTTGCGGAAACGTTAGATTATTTGAATCGTCAAGGCGAGTCGGTTGGCTTACTCAAAGTGCGTTTGTATCGACCTTTTGATGCAACCCGTTTACTTGCGGCATTACCATCGACTTGCAAAAAAATCGCTGTCTTGGATAGAACCAAAGAAGTCGGCGCAGATGGTGAACCGCTTTATAAAGACGTGCTTGCCGCCCTCGCGCAAGATTTTATCAGTGGCACGTCGAAATTTTCCGTGTTACCAAAAGTGGTAGGTGGACGTTATGGGCTTTCATCGAAAGAATTTACGCCTGCGATGATTAAAGCCATTTTTGACGAATTAAAACAGGAACAACCTAAAAACCATTTCACCATTGGCATACACGACGATGTGACGCACAGCAGTTTAACGTGGGATGCCAGTTATCGCACTGATGCGCTTGCCGAAACATTCCAAGCGATGTTTTACGGGTTAGGCAGTGACGGCACGGTTGGCGCAAATAAAAATACCATCAAAATTATCGGCGAAGAAACCGATTTAAACGCGCAAGGTTATTTTGTTTACGATTCAAAAAAATCGGGCGCAATTACGGTTTCCCATTTACGTTTTGGCGCAAAACCGATTCGTTCGACGTATTTAATTGCCGAAAACGATGCCAATTTTATCGGCTGTCATCAAACGATTTTTTTAGAACGTTACGATATGCTCGCCAACGCAGCAGATGGCGCAGTATTTTTGCTAAACACGGCTGAATCGGTTGAAAACGTTTGGGCATCGCTTCCTGCCAAAATGCAACAACAAATGCTCGATAAAAAAATTCGGTTTTATATTATTGACGGTTACGCGGTTGCCGAGAAAACGGGAATGGGCAGACGCATTAACACGATTATGCAAACGTGTTTTTTTGCCATATCAGGCGTGTTGCCACAAGAGCAAGCGATTAAAGCCATTAAACACGCCGTTGAAAAAACTTACGGCAAAAAAGGTTCCCGCATGGTCGAGCTGAATATGAATGCGATTGATGAAACGTTAGTGAATTTAAAAGCTGTGCCACTGCCAACACAAGTCAGCAGTCAATTCGATATTCAATCCGTGATTACTGCCAGCGCACCGGCGTTTATTAAACAAGTGACCGGCGAAATTATTGCTGGTCGCGGTAATGCGTTGCCTGTGAGTGTGATGCCAGTTGATGGTACGTTTCCAACCGGTACAGCCGCTTATGAGAAACGTAATTTAGCGTTAGAAATTCCGGTTTGGGAAACCGATTTATGTACGCAATGTGGCAAGTGCGTC
>DALYHZ010000197.1:0-5021 GCA_031970635.1 Methylococcaceae bacterium
ACTTGCAAGAGATTCCTCTTCATCGGTATTAGCGTTTTTTAGCATAGAAGGTGTAGCCATTTCTGTTGTTGCATACCATTCCGTTGCCAATACCACGACAAAAAACATATTCAACGCAATTAAAACAATAAGTGCTGAACGATTCATGCGGCGGGTTTTTTCATAAAACTGATGGCTTGAAAATTCACGCTTAATTCATTGCTTGGATCAATTTGATGCGTGACTTTATTTCGTATACCACGCATAGGACGAATATCGATTTGTTCGACAACAACCAAGGGCGTAGCCGTTTCAATTTTATGCAACACTGCGCGTAATACTTCACTGTTTCCAGTCATGCGAACGTTAATGGGAATACGATTAAAATTATTTTTTGTCACTACGGGTAAACCTTGTGTACTGCTTAATTGTCCGCCGGCATCGATAATGGCTTGTTTTATCATTTCTTGTAATTCTGCGGAAGCTAATGCGCTGGTGTTTTGCGTACTTAGATAATTTTGATTCGTATATTGCTCTTTTAAGGTTTCCATTTCATCAATCACACTTTGCTTGCGCGTTAAAATCCGCTCATATTGTTGAAAACGAAAATCTAAGGCATTTTTTTCATCGCGTAACGCTAATCCTTGATTGATTAAGGGCAAAATAATAACGAAACTAATAAAACTAATCACCGCCAGTAATAAGCTGACAGCAAGCCAACGTTCATTTTGATTATTCTTCTGGAGTACCATTTTCAGTTACCTCTTCTTCAGTTGTCGGTACTTCAAGGGTTGTATCTGTTTGCGATGGTATGGATTCACTAACAGATTCAACCGTTGTTTGTGATGTCACGTCATTATTTTCATTATTTGCAGGCTTGGTAATTTCTGCCGAAATTTGAAATCGCTCCATGCCACTGGCTTTATCTTGCGTGACTGGCGAGGCAAAATTGGCTTTTGCAAAATAATCAGACGCTTCCAAGTCAGCAAGCAAATTAGATGCCGTTGGCGATTCACCTTGTAATTGCAACTGTCCATCACTGTATTGCAAATAAGAAAGCCAGCTATCATCACGCATTAACTTACTTAATTCATTTAATATGGCAACAACAGGCGGCGAGGCGGTTTTTTCGTTGATAAGCAATTGATTTTCTTCTCGCAATGCGTCCATATCTGCTTGCAAGGTTTTTACGGCTTTAACTTCTTTTTCAATTTTTGAAATTTTAGTTTGCAAATCATTAATGGCTTGATATTCCAACCATACGGGTAAGACTAAGCTGCTTAGACTTAAAATAGTCAGTGATGTCAATAATCCGGCGATGATACGTCGTGGCGTGTTTGCGATTTTAGGTTGTAAATGTGCTGGCAATAAATTGTATGCAGAATGTAATTGCCGTAAATCGTTCGGACAATTTTCCACGTCAATATAATGCAATGAAATACCAAGCGTTTTACATTCCGCATAAAGTGTTTCGAGGATATGGCGCGGCGTGAGCAGTAATTGCACTACGATTTGCGCGGCTTCATTGTCAATATGTTCGAGGCGTGTCGAAAAATAAACCTGTTCGGCTTTAAATGGACTGTAACGGTCTAATTCATAACTGACCACTTGCGTGATATTGGCTTGCGCGGCTAAAGGCAAATTTAACGTTTTGTTCAAGGCTTCGTTGTTGGATAAACGCAAAACGAAAATTGCATTTTTAAAACGTTCGTCGTTGCTGATTAAATTTTTAACAATTTCGGAATTAAAACCCTCTCGAGCCACGGCAGTTAAAAATTCTTGCTGTCCATTGATTTCGTAATGTAATTCAAATTGGTTTTCAACCGGACGCACAATGATTACGCCGCGTGGCGTGTAAAAAAATTGCCGTAATTTTGTGGGAACTAAAAAACGTAATTCACGTCCCCACCAGCGTAAAAATGGTTTAAGTTCGACCTTAACGGAGGTATTCAGGTTCAACATAACGGGCAACAACTAATGAATTCATAGTTTCAGAAAAAAGGGACGGTGTATTTGCGGTATCAGATTGGTTTTGCCACGTTAAAATTTGAAAAGGTAAGTTATTTGCGCCGTCTATTTTTTCCATGACAACTTGCGCTCTTGCTTGAGCATCATTATCTAAATGGGTTTCGACAATCACAGTTACAACAGAAATTTCTGGCGCGGCTTCGGTTTCTGTTGTCATTTCAATATCACCTGCCATCGCTTGCGTGGCATTTGCCATACGAGGAACAACCGGTGATGGTGCGTGGTGAATAATACTTTGCTGACGTGCTAAAAAATAAGCATCTAACAAATTCACATCCACTTCAGGCAAAACTTCTAACACATCGCGCGTGGCAAGATTTAAGGCAACTTCGGTTTGCCCTGCGGCATAAATGGTAAAAATCGGTTGCATCCATGTAAACACCTCCGTCGTCATGCCGCGCACCATTTGTAATTCTTCAAAAGAACGAAACGGTTTATTGCGTGGCGCGTAATTTAATTTTGCGGCTTGATATTCGGTCTTTTCGGCACCGAAAGGACGAGTTGTTTCATCATCATCGCGCCAATCTAAAATCGCATTTTCCAAATTTAATTGCGCTTGCGAATCGAGAGGCGCATGAATTAACACTTGGTGCAATAGATTAGTCGTGGCACTGTTAATATCGATTTTTCCGGTTTCAGAAAGCACTCGAATTCGCGTCACCACGTTTTCATTTTCAATTTCGTAAATACTGCCATCAATGCGCCAACGTTTTATTTCCTCGTCTTGCAACAACATCGCCTGTGCGAGAGCAATTCCGGCTTTTACTTGTGCCATGGCTTGCGCGTTTGCTTTAATGCTACTTACACCAGCCGTTTCACGCCGCATCGTAAGCGTAAAACTGCCCGCCATTAACATTAAAATGCTCAATACCCATAACACTAAAATCAAAGCGACACCACGTTGTTTCATTGCGTTGCCTCTTCCACGGGAACGCTTTCTAAATCCGCATTACTGTAACTGCTATCCACATTCAACGCGACAACGATTTCAGGTAAATAACGCCCGTCGTCGAGTTCCAATAATATTTTTACTAAATTTGGTTGTTGTTCTTTTTCAAGCCATTCGCTATACCACGCATATTCCCCCGTTTGGTCACTTAAACCAAAATACGATAATTCAAATTTTTGCACACCACGCACTAATTCGATTTCGTCTTGAAACCAGTTTTCACCTTCTGTTAATGGAAAGAAGGGCGTTAGCGTCACAGAAACAAAACGCTGTTTGTTTTTTTCTTTCAGTTCCAAATTGAATAATTGCAACCCCGCACGTTCAGCACTGGCGGGAAATGCGGCGACAAATTGTAACGATTGTTTTTTACCTTGAAATGAAAATTGGCGATCTTTTTCGGGGTCAAAATCATTCCATTGCGGTGTGGCATGAGCCAAATGATGATTAAAAAACTGCTGCACAATGGCAATTTCGTTCACATCGGCAATTTTACGTTCACCTTGTTCCCAACTTTTCGCACCTATCGTCAAACTGCTAAATAACAACACCACCATCAAACTCAATAATGTCATGCCAATTAGCACTTCGATGAGGGTAAAACCTTGCGATTTACTCACTTTTGGCAGCCAATTTTAACGTGTTTAATTCTAAAACACGGTCGTCAGTTTTGCCTTCATCGCCCCACCAAACCGAGACATTGATATTAAATAATTCGACCGGCAACGTGTGTAAATCTAATTCTGGCGACAAAAAGAGTTGTGGTTTTACACGCACACGCCAATGATAAACATCGTTTTCTACACCAAAGGTTTCACCTGTTTTTAATTGCGTTTCAACACCGGTTTTGGCAAGCAAATTATTCGCAATTTGCGCCGCGTTGGTGTAATCGTCAGCAATTTGAGCAGAGACAACACCGCTTGAAAAAATTTTAAGTAAAATCCCCAGCGACACGGCTAGAATTGAAAAGGCAATCAGTATTTCGAGTAATGAAAAACCGTGCTGATTATTCTGCCAACGTGACATGACCGGTGAGCCAGTTAATATTTATTTCTTGAGAATGGGTATTTTTTTCCAACGTAATTCGACCACCAATCGATGAACCATCCGGAAAAAATCGCAATTGTGCCACGCCGTCGTGTAATTCATCTTTTGCCGTATTCACCGTGACATCGATATTTTCAGGAATCGTGTAAATTTTATCCTGACCTGTCAAAAGATAACTGTTATTGCTGAGATCAAAATTTAATGTCGCTTGTTCATGGGATAACATCGCCTGACTACGAACATAACGCAAACCCGATGTTAAATCGCGGGCGGCGGCTTTTAATGCCATGGCATCATTGCCAGACGAAAAATTTACCGCCACCGCCGCATAACCTAACGCCACAATGCCTAAAACAACAATCAATTCAAGCAATGTGAAACCGGCATTAACGCGCATTTATTCCCAGTTGTTGATGTCTTGATCTTCGCCTTCGCCGCCTTCTTTATCGTCTGCGCCGTAAGTGAATAAATCAAATTTGCCATGCGTACCAGGTGAGACATAGTGATACTCGTTTTGCCAAGGATCGACAGGCGTTTTAGCTTTTTTTAGATAAGGACCATTCCAGCGTTTTGAACCTTCGGGAGCCTCAATTAACGCTTGTAAACCTTGGTCGCTGGTTGGGTATTTTCCCATATCGAGTTTGTACATATCCAGCGCGGCAGAAAAATCTTCAACTTGTACTTTTGCCGCTTTAGTTTTGGATTCGCCAAGATGTTTCATCACCTGAGGTCCAACGATACCTGCGAGCATTGCAATGATTCCCAAAACAACGAGCAGTTCTAATAAAGTAAAACCAGATTGCGTGTTTGATTTCATGAATTTAAACCTCCGATTTTTGCGGATGTTGACGCGTATTGGCATTGAGTAATTTGTTTAACGCATTGATATACGCTTTTGCTGATGCGGTTACGATGTCTGTATCTGCACCTAAACCGTTTACAATTCGTCCCGCTTTTTCTAAACGCACGGTTACTTCACCTTGCGCGTCCGTGCCATTTGTGACGTTATTAACCGAATATA
>DALYHZ010000198.1:0-4984 GCA_031970635.1 Methylococcaceae bacterium
TCATGCCGCCTTTACCCGCCATTAAAAATTTGCGGCCTGCTGAAGGCATCGCGTCGTAAACCGTAACGTGAATATTTGCCTGACTAAGAATTTCTGCCGCCATTAAACCTGCCGGCCCTGCGCCAATAATTGCGACTGTGTGCATGAAATTAAGATGATTAAAATTAAAAATACGTTGAAAAATAAACCGTTGCGTCGTTTAAAGCGTAAGTACAAACGCGCCTTGTGTTATATTACACGCAACTATTTTATTTATTACAGAGATTTTACATGAGTTTTCAAAAACTCGGATTAAGTTCCGAATTGCTTAACGCCATTAGCGAACAAGGTTATACCACGCCAACACCGGTACAAAAACAAGCTATTCCTCACATTCTTAACGGTAAAGATGTCTTAGCCGGCGCACAAACTGGCACAGGTAAAACAGCTGGCTTTACGTTGCCACTGTTGCAACGTCTTATGGAAAATTTCAATCCGCATCAAAATCCACGTCGCATCCGTGCGTTAGTTTTAGTGCCAACGCGCGAACTAGCGGCGCAAGTGTTAGAAAGTATTCAAACTTATGGCAAACATTTGCCATTAACGGCTGAAATGATTGTTGGTGGTGCAAGTATCAATATGCAAATTCGCCAATTGCGCCATGGCTGTGACATTATCGTGGCGACCACAGGACGGTTATGCGACCACATGCATGAACGCCAAATCAATTTAAGCAGTGTCGAAATATTGGTTCTCGACGAAGCGGATAGAATGCTTGATATGGGTTTTTTGCCTGATATTAAACGCATCATGGGCAATTTGCCGAGACAACGTCAAAGTTTGCTTTTTTCTGCTACCTACTCCGCACAAATTAAAGCCCTCGCGTCGCAATTATTGCAAAATCCCGTTGCCGTTGAAGTCGCGAAACCGAATGTTACCGCCGAAAATGTTTCAGAATTGGTTTATGGGATTGCCAAAGAACATAAACGAGAACTGCTTTCTTATTTGATTGGCAGTAATAATTGGCAACAAGTCTTAGTTTTTGTGCGAACCAAACACGGTGCAGACCGATTGGAAAAACAATTGATAACGGACGGCATTCGTAGCGCGGCGTTACACGGCGATAAAACTCAAGGCGCACGCACCAAAGCCTTAGACTTTTTCAAAACGGGCAAAGTGTCTGTGTTGGTGGCAACCGATATTGCCGCACGCGGTTTAGATATTGATAATTTGCCGCACGTTGTGAATTACGATTTGCCACAAGTTCCCGAAGATTATATTCACCGCATCGGACGTACGGGGAGAGCAGGTTCAAATGGTTCTGCGATTTCACTCGTGTCGCCAGAAGAAGCGCATTTACTGCTTGAAATTGAAAAATTATTGAAACGCCATTTGCCACAAGTCGCTGATACCGGTTACGCACCAGTTTCGTTAAACGTTATGAATGCACCGAAAAAAAATGCACCTAATAAAACAACAACTGGTAAAAAAGACTATCGTCATGCCAAACCGGCGAATAAAAAAGGTTATGTAACACGAAAACAAACGTCTGGTTCTAAACCTAAAGCGCAAGGCTCACGCACTAGAAGTCGTTAAAATAAGCAAAAAGGTTCAAGTTATTTTTGGCTTGAACCTTTTTTATTCTGCCTTCACCAAATCTTGAAATTGCACAATTATTTATCGCCGGCTGTATATCTCATAACCAAATAAACCGAGTCCAGCTAATAACAGTGGCATGAAATAATAAATAATCCGATACAGCAGCAACGCACCAATTAAAACCAACTGTTGGTCGGTAACGTTAATATCTGACATTAACCATAAGAATGTGCTTTCAAATATGCCAATTCCGCCCGGTACTTGACTAATCACGCCAACGGCTTGGGAAACCACAAAAATAATTACAAACGCACCAAAACTAATATCAACTTTACTAAGTAACAGCAACCATAACACAAGTGACGATAATACAATGTCAAGGCTGGAAACTATCGTTTGCCAAAAAGTCATGCTCAACGAAGGTAAATGCAATTCAACCCCTTTAATGCGTAACGGTTTTCGCCACAACAGCACGCCGCCCCAATAAACAATTAAAGAGACGGCACAAATGATACTCACCCAATGAATCGCCACCGGTGTTTGAGTCGTGTTTGATAAATAATGCGACAACAGCAAACTGCCAACGAACCCCAAACTTAACGCGCCTAAAAGATAAGTGACGGCTTGAAATAACGAAATTTTTAAAACGTCCCAACCCTGAACGCCCCATTTTGAATAAAACCGGTAACGGATCGAACCGCCTGCCGCCCAAGGATGTCCCGTGTTATTGCTAATGGCATAACTTAATAATGCCGCCGCTATCATTTTCGGCACGGGAATATGTTTATAACCCGTGAAACGTAATCCCAACCAATCGTAACCGGTTAAAACCAAATAATTGATGATTGTTAATACAAACGCCGCAAAGAAAACTTTCAAAGGCGTATTTTTCAACAATGCCACAATATCTTTAAATTCATGCGCTTTTAACTGATTATGAACAATATAAAGCGCACAAATAAATAAAATAATTGGTAACAGATGTACTATTTTTTGAACAATTCGACTTAGCGTTTCTGTAATCATGGACGATAAAGTTATTCGCGGATTTGAAATTATAATAACAACATACGCGCATCTGTTAATAGGCTCGCATTCAACGATGTATTGTATCAACCATCATAATTTCAAGTGGTTCAAAATCTTAACCCCCAATGATAGAAATTCGCGCTACAATGCGACACGTCCCATTAAATTTTAGGAGAGTGTGATGTCAGAAGAAACAAGTAATCACCCCGCTTTGAGTGAGTCTGAAATTCAAACCCGCTTAGAAAATGAATTGCCGCATTGGTATTACGAAAACGGTTGGATTCGCCGAAAAATAAAAACAAGCGGCTGGAAATCCACGTTAATGGTCGTTAATACTGTTGGACATTTAGCTGAAAAAGCATGGCATCATCCTGATTTAACGGTGTCTTATGCGTTCGTAATTGTAAAATTAGTCACGCACGCGGCAAAAGGGATTACCGAAAAAGATTTTGCATTAGCAAAGAAAATTGAAGAAGTCGTGTTATGGGATGCGGCGCAAGAATCACAAGGCGTTTTTGAAGGCACGCCTGAAGACCCACGTTTTAAATATATTAAAAAAGACTAGAGGGCAGTTTTGATGAGTGAAATAACAGAAGTTCCCAGTCCATTTTGTGGCATTGGTACGGATGATTTAACAATTAAAATCGATGGTTTAAAAATTAGCGTTATTGAAAATGGTTGTGCGGTAAATACGCCAGCATTTGAACAAGAAATTACCGACATAAAACCACGCATTAACGGTAAAGAAGTCGAATTAGGTGAAGCGATTTCACACGCGGCAAACTTGCTGAAAAACACGAATTATCCTGTTATTGGCGGTTGTGCGACCGACGTAAACGGGATGCGTGGTTTATTAGCGTTAGCCGATAGAACAGGTGCGGTGGTTGATAACGCCAATTTTAACAACGCTCGCAAAAACATTTTAGCGTTGCAGGATGTGGGCTGGATGAACACCACACTTGCCGAAATTAAAAATCGTTGCGACGTGTTGCTTATCGTCGGGGCAGATTTAGAAGGTTTCGCGCCACGCTTTTTTGAGCGTTATTTGTGGAACGAAGCAATGTTTTTAGAAAACACTAGCGACCGTGACATTATTTATTTAGGTACAAAACCATCGGGTAATGCGTCAACTTCACCATCAGGGAAAACGGCACAAGTTTTTGAATGTGCGACTGAAAATTTACCTGAAGTTGTAACGGTATTACGCGCGTTAGTGAAAGGTCAACCAATTCAAGCTGAAAGCGTTGCAGGAATTTCGCTTGCCAACTTACAAGCCATTGCAGAAAAACTCAAAAATGCAAAATATGGCGTTGTAACTTGGGCGGCGGGAGCGTTGAATTATGCACATGCTGAATTGACCGTGCAAACGCTTTCCGAAATGGTGAAAGATTTAAACCACACCACTCGTTGCAGTGGTTTTCCATTAGGCGGCAAAGAAGGCGACCAAACAGCAAATCAAGTGTGTGGCTGGACAACAGGTTATGCGGCGCGAGTGAGTTTTGCAAAAGGTTATCCTGAATATGACCCATTTTTGTTTGAAACCAATGCGTTGTTAGATAACGGCGAAGCGGATGCACTCGTTTGGGTAAATGCGTTTAATGCGAAAGCCAATCCGCCGAAAACCAGTTTGCCAACAATTGTGGTGGCTCGTTCAGGCATGACGTTTGAAAAAGAACCCGATGTTTTTATTCCCGTTGGAACGCCAGCAATTGACCATGCAGGTCATGCGTATCGTTTAGACAATGTCGTTGCGATTCGATTGAAAAAATTGCGTGATTCGAGTTTGCCTTCGACAGCAGACGTTTTGAACGCAATTGAACAAGCAATGAGGTAGCAGTCATGAGTTCGGTAACATTTGACACATTAGAATTAACTGATTTGTTAAGAACATCAGGCATCGAACAAAAACAAGCTGAATCGATAGTTAAAACGATAGCCAAAGCGCAAGACGGTTTAGTCACTAAAGAATACTTAGATTACAAATTTGAAAAAGAACTTGCGCCGATTCGCACTGATTTAGTCGTATTGAAATGGATGATGGGATTGTTACTCGGTGGCGTTTTATCAATTGTTGTAAAGACTTATTTTTAAAGGAATCAGTATGTTAATCAGATTAACGGGCGGAAAAGTTTACGACCCAGCCAGCGGCATCGATGGCAAACAACAAGATATTTACATTCAAAATGGCAAAATCATCGATAAACCTGTCGGCGATTTTCAAGTCGATAAAGAATACGATTTAAAAGGCAAAATTGTGATGTCGGGCGCAATCGATATGCACACGCACATCGGCGGCGGAAAAGGCAACATTGCTCGCACACTTTTACCCGAAGACCACCGCAATGACCCTGTTGCTAGCACACACATTTGTCGTTCA
>DALYHZ010000199.1:0-4925 GCA_031970635.1 Methylococcaceae bacterium
CCTAACCAGCGTTACAACCACCACAAACGCCCTGCAAAGACACCACCGGCATCGTCATAAACTACAACTTGATTGTGATTTGAAATGCCCCACGCGCCCAATTTTTGCGCTAACACTCTAAAATCTGGCAACGGGTGACGACCAGTAAAATCCGTAATAGCTGACGATAAATCATGATCTAAATGGGCATAACGGGCGTTTGGAATATGTCCGTGTCGATAAGCAAAGCCACCTAATTCAGTATTTGCCAATGAAAAACGGCAATCGACAATTACCCAATCAGGATGATTAAGATTTTGGTGCAGCGTTTCTGCTGAAATCAGTGTTGAATAAGTCATAAGATTAAATCTCCAAAATAATTTTGCCGATATGTTGGCTACTTTCCATGAGCGCGTGCGCTTGATTAGCCTCAGCCAGTGAAAATGTCGTGTAAATAATCGGTTTAATTTGTCCTGTGGCTAAAAGTGACCACACGTTTTTATATAATTGTTGCGCAATTCGCGCTTTAAATTCATCGTCTCGCGCTCGCAATGTCGAACCCGTTAGCGTCAGACGTTTGAGCAGAATCGGTAACAAATTGATGTGCGCTTTCACGCCATTTTGCAATGCAATTTGCACGAGCCGTCCATCAAAAGCGAGACATTCTAAATTGCGCGGCAAATAATCGCCACCCATCATATCGAGAATAACATTCACACCTTTCTTTTCGGTTGCGTGCAAAACCGCTTCGACAAAATCGTGTTCACGGTAGTTAATGGCAACGCTTGCACCCAGTTCTAAACAACGATCGCATTTTTCTTGTGAACCAGCGGTGATAATTACGTTTGCACCAAATGCGGTGGCGAGTTGAATTGCCGTTGTGCCGATACCGCTGCTGCCACCGTGAACCAATAATGTTTCGCCTCGCAATAATTGCGCGCGGTCAAATACGTTACTCCACACCGTGAAAAATGTTTCTGGCAATGCCGCCGCCTGCACAAATGTGAAGCCGTCAGGAATTGGCAAACATAAGATTGCCATCGCTACACAATACTCGGCATAACCACCGCCTGTGACTAACGCACAAACGCAGTCGCCAATATTTAAATTTGTCACCGCTGAACCCGGCGCAACAACCGTTCCGGCAATTTCTAATCCTAAAATATCCGACGCGCCAACCGGCGGCGGATACAGTCCTTTGCGTTGCATAATATCGGGACGATTCACACCCGCCGCCGCAACTTTGATTAAAACTTGATGCGCGGTAGGTTCTGGAATTGGACGTTGTGTCAGTGCTAAGGTTTCGTTTTTAATCTCTATGACGTTCATAATCCCTCGTAAATCTGCTATCGTTGGTCATTATTTTTCATTTCCATTTTATTCTGCATGAATTCTTCTCGTTCTGTTTCCATTATCGCACCGGCACGGTTGCACATGGGTTTTTTAGATTTAAGTGGTGCGCTAGGTCGGCATTTTGGCAGTATCGGCGTGGCGTTGAATGAACCGGTGACACGTCTTGAAATTGCTACATCCAAACAACGCAACGTAACCGGTTTGGCAAATCAGCGAGCAGAAAAATGTTTAAGTGCCTTTTGTGAAACCTTTAACGTTTCAGATGCGTTGCACCTTAACGTTATCGAGGCAATTCCCGAACACGTCGGATTAGGTTCTGGTACGCAAATGGCGTTAGCAGTCGGCGCAGGATTAAATGCGTTTTACGATTTAAAGTTAAGTGTGCGCGAAATTGCCGCCGTGATGGATCGCGGTTTGCGGTCAGGGATTGGGATTGGTGTTTTTGAACAAGGCGGTTTGGTGGTCGATGGCGGACGTGGCGAAAATACCGTGACACCACCGATGCTCGCGCATTTTGATATTCCTGAAAATTGGCGATTTATTTTAGTTTTTGACCAACGCGGTCAAGGATTACACGGTCAACAAGAAATTCAAGCCTTTGAAACGTTGCCGCCTTTTCCGCGCCGCGATGCCGAACGTTTAAGTTATTTAGTGTTAATGCAAGCTCTGCCCGCGATTGCTGAAAACGATTTAGCGCGTTTTGGCGAGGTGATTACCGAATTACAACGCACTGTCGGCGAACATTTTGCACCCGCGCAAGGTGGTGTATTTACCAGCACTGATGTCGCGCAAACGATGAATTGGTTAGGCGAACGTGGCGCAGTCGCCATTGGACAAACCTCTTGGGGACCAACAGGATTTTGTTTGATTGACAGTGAAAAAGCTGAAAGTTTAGCGCAACAAGCGCGTACCGTTTTTGCAAACACACCGTTGCAATTTAATGTCGTCAGTGCGCGAAATCGTGGCGGTGAAGTGGTGGTTAATTCTTAAACGTGTAATGTTGCAGTCCTAACGATTTTAGCCATTTTTCACCGTCCTTTTCTTTAAGCATGGCGATGGTTGCCGCGCTTCCTGCGACCACACACAAATCGGCAACCACACTAACAGCCGCTAAATGCCGTACGGGATAACCGGTTTTCGGATTCAAAATATGCCCATAACGCACGCCATCAATCACCATGCAACGTTCGTAATCGCCACTGCTGGCTAATGCGCCGGCTTTTAATTTCAACGTTTTCCACACTTTCGATTTGTCGCGCGGATGTTGAATACCAACGCGCCATGCGCTGCCGTCAGAATGTGCGCCGATGATTTTGATGTCGCCGCCTAAATTGACAATGCCGTGTAAAACGCCGGCTTCTAAACACAACGTTGCCGCTCTATCGGCGGCGTATTCTTTCACGATACCGCCAAAATCGATTTCCATTTCGGCTTGCGAAAAAGTCAGCGTCGAATTTTCCCAATGCACATGTTGCCAGCCAATTTTTTGTAACAAAGTTTGAATCGTTTTATCGTCGGGCAAACTGTTCGTATCAAATCGCCACGCACGGCGCAAAATCCCTGAGGTAATATCAAATAAACCATCGCTGAGTTCGTAACAAGTTTGCGCGTAATTTAATAAACCTGCGGTTTCCTCATCGATTGAAATAGAACCACCGGTTGCCGCAATTTGATTGATTTTGGTTAAAAAACTGTCTGCGCGATAACGTGAATATTTATGTTCTAAACGGTAAACATCCGCCATCACACGTTGTGCGACTTGTTGCGCTTGTTCTGGCGTTTGGGCATAAAGCTGTAATTCGCACGGACAGCCCATTGCCGAAAATTGAAAAACAAAATTAGAAGGCATAAGACCACGTTGCAGATAATGCACCTTCTCGTGGCAATTGATAGCCGTTTACGTCATCATGCACCGGCTGTAGCCATTCAAAACTTAATCGATTGCCTTGCAAACTGCCGCTCGGCATCGATGCGTTAATCCCAAAACCAACATCGACAAATCGTCCGCCGTAATTGCGCCCGTAATCCATCGCACCAATTTGATGATAAACGCCGTCATAACTGCCGTGCAGCGCACCTTGCAACGTATAAACGCCGCGTATCGAAGTCGCCAGCCAATTCGTCCAGCTATAACTGCCCCACGTTGTCGCTTGGAAAATATCACCGAAAGCAAAACCGGCTTTGTTACGCGATTCCAAACGTTTTGTACCATTCAATTGTGCGCCAAACGACCAATCATCGATGCTGCCGGTATAAGTCACCGCCGGTTTGAAATCCCACGTGCCGCTGCCTAATTGCATGCCGTAATGAATAAAGCCTAAATCTTGCCGGTGCGTATTTCGCAAATGAATTTCAGCGTCACCCGTCGGTGCAGTGCCACCTAAACTTAAATTGATTTGTTGCGAACCGAATTTCAACACATTAAACAGCGCGTACATACCCGTATCACCGATACCACCGGTGGTGTGTTCATGTCCAGCGTGAATAACTGCCGCGCCAAGTGCGGTCGTCATATCAGGCGTTGACGGCGCACCATTTAAGGGACGCATATTCATGTGCATATCCATAAATTGCGGCATCAGCATCAAGGTTAACCAATCCGTTGGCGCGTACATTAAATCCAGCATGTGCATGTTCATACTCATGTCTTGGGGTGTAACGAAACATTTTTGCGGCGCGCAGGCTTGATTTACGATGGCATTGTCACTGACCGTATTTGAACCGTTTTGCGTCGTACCAGCTTGATTGGCATACATATACCGATAACCGACCATTACATCGCCCGCATTCGGCAAAACATGGTCAAACATCACGCCAGCCGGTGCGCCTGCGCCATGATGATGGTGTGCATGGTGCGAATGCTCGCCATGATTTGAATTAGCAACGGATAATGTTGCCAAATCGACTTTCAATGCCGCATTCACCAAATAACCACTGAAATCGCTGTAAGCTCCTTCGCCACCACCGCCTAATTTCAAACTGCCCGCGTGCGTGTAATATTCTGCGCCGGCTTGTAGTTCTAAACCTTTGGCAAATTTTTTAGTGACTGTTAAACCGCCACTCAACGCACCATAACCTGATAAACGGTAATCACTTGAATAATTTTGCGGCAATAATTTCGGGTTGTAATCGGTTTTAATCGGATTGCCGTCTGCATCAAATGTGACGCTACTTGCGGCTTGTTTGGAAACTAAATAAGGCGTGTAGAAATTTGCCGCCGTTTGCGAGTAATAACGCACACGCGGCGTAATCGACCAACCGTCGCCGACCGGTTGAATCCAATCGCCTGAAAATGTATGCGCGTTAATGCCCCAATCGTCGTGATAAAAACGGTAATCCAAATGCAATGCCGCATCGAGCGCGTCGATGTGTTGCACATAACGCAGATTTTCCGTCCATTGTTGACGTTCATTCGGACGCTGTTCTAAAAATGCCAACATACTTGCGTTTAATTGCCCATCTGCGCCAATTTTTTGATTGGGGTCAACAAATATAATAGCGGTTGTTTTATACGGATTTGCCATGTAACCACTGCTACTGGTGTAACTAATACTACCTTCGACCAGTGCGGATTTATTTAAAATTTGGGTTAC
>DALYHZ010000200.1:0-3414 GCA_031970635.1 Methylococcaceae bacterium
CATTTTTTTTGATTTGAAAATGCGTCCATCACTTTAATGAATTGACACAAGTGATTCATATTAGGTGCGTCAAAAGGAACAGGAATATGCACATAGAGCATTTCGAGTGCTGTCACGATATTACCTTCTTCAAGAATAGCCGTATCAGAATTAGGGATCGCAAGATTTATAACGACTTGATATTTTGCCTCAGCAATACTTTTGAATTGTTCACGATTGGGTTGTCCAGAAGACGCGATACGCTCTGATACTTTAATGTAGTTTGTGATGTTCATCATTTTTTATATTCCTATCTGCAAATTTTTCTAAAACGCACAGGATTCAAACTCCAAAAAGCTCAAACCCTGCGCCCCACAAAATCAACTACCCATTCAACGCCTTCTTATTCTCAAAACGTTCTAAAAACACTTCGCCGTTTTTCCAAACAACAGCGTAATGTCCTAATTTTTTCTTTTTTTCTAAGGTTTGCGTCACGGCAGATTGCAATGCAGCAAGAGCAGCTAAACTTTCTTCACTCGGTGGTCGATGATAAACATTCATAATTTCGCGCCTTTGATAAGTAGTTGATAAAAATCGTCATGAACAATGTTGCATTCTTGTTGTTGCTGTTCAAAAACTAATTCAGGTTTTTCCTCGTTGTTCATAAAGCAAAGACACAGTTCAACACGATGACGATATTCAAAAAATAGGTTAAATAAACTCCGTGAAAATCGACGTTGAATCGCATCAATCGGGATATTATGACCGCCGTGTGCTACTCGTTCAGCAACACGTTTTATCGACATTTCAACGTTTGGTAATGCCAAATACAGCAATTTAACCTGCCACGAATCAGCTTGTAATCGGTTAATCAATTTCAAATAACCACGTCCTGATAATGTGGTTTCAAACGCAAAATTTTCACGTTGTTGAATGCGTGTTTCCATTTCGTTTAGAAAAATGCGACTTGCCGAAACTAATTCGCGTTCTGGTGCGAGCGGTGACAAACCTGCTGCAATTAAATCTGCGTTAATAAAATTTTTACAATCTACAATTTTCGGTAGATATTCCAACGCGAAAGTTGTTTTTCCTGCACCATTCACACCTGCGATTATCCAACATGTTGGCATCATATCTCCTCATAAGTTTTTTCAAAAAACGCAGGATTCAGCCATAAAAATCCTGCGCCACAAACCAATCAACTATCCATTCAACGCCTTCAAAACCGCCTGCAACGTCGCATTGGCATCACCAAAAAGCATCCGCGTGTTTTCCATGACAAATAACGGATTCCCCACACCCGCATAACCCGAAGCCATCGAGCGTTTCATCACAATCGTGGTTTCGCCTTTCCAACATTCAATCACCGGCATTCCCGCAATCGGACTATTCGGGTCAGTCAACGCCGAGGGATTCACAATGTCATTTGCGCCAATCACAATCGATACATCGACTTCGCCCCAATCGTCGTTAATTTCATCCATTTCATAAACAATGTCATACGGTACTTTCGCTTCGGCAAGCAAAACATTCATGTGACCAGGCATTCGACCTGCAACAGGATGAATGCCAAAACCGACTTTTTTTCCTTTGCCGCGCAAAAATTTAGTCATTTCGTAAACCGTGTGTTGAGCCTGCGCGACCGCCATGCCATAACCTGGAATAATCATGATGGATTTTGCGGCAAGTAATAATTGCGCTGTTTCTTCTGCGCTAATGGGTTGCACTTCGCCGACAATTTCAGCCGCTTCGCCACCTGATGCCGTGCCAAAACCACCCGCAATCACGCTCAAAAAATGCCGATTCATCGCGCGGCACATGATGTAACTCAAAATCGCGCCGCTACTTCCAACCAACGCGCCGGTGACAATTAACAAATCGTTACTCAACATAAAACCCGTTGCCGCCGCTGCCCAACCAGAATAACTGTTCAGCATCGAGACCACGACTGGCATATCTGCGCCACCGATTGCCATCACCATGTGAACGCCAAACGCCAACGCCACAATTGTCATGAGCAACAACGGAAATGTCCCGCCACCTGTTTCGGCAGAACTCAAAAACCAACTGCCCAGCAAAATCGCCGAAATCAACAATCCTAAATTCAAAAAATGACGATGGGGAAGTAACAACGGTTTGCCGCTGATACGCTCGCTGAGTTTGCCAAACGCAATTACCGAACCTGAAAACGTCACCGCGCCGATTAAAATGCCGACATAAATTTCAACTTCATGAATGGTTTTTTCAACGCCTTCCAAACTCGCCGAATCATCCATAAAATTTGCGTAACCCACTAACACCGCCGCCATACCGACTAAGCTGTGCATGATGGCAACGAGTTCTGGCATTTGCGTCATTTCAACTTTTAACGCCGCTTTCGTACCAATCGCGCCACCGATTAAAAGTGCGATTACCAAAATCACATACGACGACACTGACGCACTCAATGCCGTCGCGCCAATCGCAATCGCCATGCCCAGCATGCCAAAATAATTGCCTTTACGCGCGGTTTCTTGATTACTTAACCCACTCAAACTCAAAATGAACAAAATCGTGGCGACGATATAAGACATCGTAACTAAACTGTGTGACATAGCCCTCTCCTTATTTTCTGAACATTTCGAGCATACGGCGCGTGACTAAAAAGCCGCCTGAGATGTTAATGGTGGCAATTAAAATCGCTAAACCGGCAAGCAAACTAATGCCAAAACTAGGTGATGAAACTTGCACCAACGCGCCAATGACAATAATGCCGCTAATCGCATTTGTGACGCTCATGAGCGGTGTATGCAATGACGGTTTCACATTCCAAATTACTTGATAACCAATAAAACATGCCAACACAAACACCGTGAAATGCGACATAAACGAGGACGGTGCAACCGACCCAACGCTAAATAATGCAAATACGCCAACAATTAGCGGTGCGAATTGTTTTAATGCAGTCGGAATTAACGACGGTTTTTCAGGTGCAACCACCGTTTCGACTTTTGCTGCCGGTGCGGCAGATAATGTTGGTGGCGGAGGTGGCCAAGTGATTTTGCCTTCTTTAATCACCGTCGCGCCACGCAATACTTCATCATCAAAATTAACGTGAATCGTGCCGTCTTTTTGTGGACATAATTCGGTAAGTAAATGACGTAAGTTCGTGGCATAAAGCTGGCTCGATTGATTTGCTAAACGGCTTGGCAAATTCGTATAACCAATAATCGTCACGCCATGTTTGACGACGACTTTATCTTTTTCAGTCAATTCACAATTACCGCCCTGCTCTGCGGCTAAATCAACAATCACACTGCCTGCTTTCATCGATTGCACCATTTCGGTGGTAATCAATTTCGGCGCAGGTTTGCCGGGAATTAACGCCGTGGTGACAATAATATCGACTTCTTTTGCCTGCGCGGCAAACAAAGCCATTTCAGCGGCGATAAATTC
>DALYHZ010000200.1:3424-4890 GCA_031970635.1 Methylococcaceae bacterium
GGGCGACATCGTTTTAGCGTAACCGCCTGCCCCGCTACCGCCTTCTTCGCCAGAAAAATCGAGCATCAAAAATTCAGCATCCATGCTTTCGATTTGCTCTTTGACTTCAGGGCGGGTGTCGAAAGCACGCACAATTGCACCCATGCCTTTTGCCGTGCCGATTGCTGCTAAACCTGCAACGCCTGCGCCAATAATCAATACTTTCGCCGGTGGAATTTTTCCCGCAGCGGTAATTTGTCCTGTGAAAAAACGCCCGAAATGTTGCGCTGCTTCAACAATCGCACGATAACCGGCGATATTTGCCATCGAACTGAGTGCGTCCAATTTTTGCGCTCGTGACATACGCGGCACGCTGTCCATTCCCAAAACGGTGACATTTTTTGCCGCAAGTTTTTCGAGCAATTCGGGATTTTGTCCTGCCCAAATAAAGCTGATTAACGTTTTTCCACTAGTGAGCAAATCAACTTCGTTACCTTCCGGCGCACGCACTTTAAGAATGATGTCTGCGTTTTTCCATAGCGTTTTAGCGGTTTTAACAATTTCAACGCCGGCGGCTTTATACGCGTCATCGGAAATATCTGCGCTTAATCCCGCGCCACTTTCGATGCTGACTGTGAAACCTAGCTTGATTAAATGCGTCGCAGAATCTGGCGTCAGTGCAACCCGTTTTTCGCCGTCGTGAATTTCTTTAGGAATACCAATCTTCATAAATACACCTCAGTTATTAAGTTTTGGGTGGTGACTTTTTTTATTCTTATCGTTTTAAAAAGTCACGAATCTTGGATGATTAGCGGCTTAGACGTGTTTTTGAATGACAAACCTGATACGCTAATCCGCTGTCATTATGCCACTAACTTTTTCCAAGCAAATTCTCATGAACACGAACCAAAATAAACAGCTTGTGACTTGCCCAAAATGTGCCGAACAAATCAATGTCAGTGCGTTATTGCATAACCAAATTGAAGCCGAATTACATCAAGCCTTCGCCGCACAACTTGCCGAAAAACAAAGTCAATTTGAACAACGATTAAAATCTGAAAAAACGCAGTTAGAACAACATTTGAAAGCGCGTTTAGCCGCAGAATCCAGCGAACAAATGCAAGCGATGCGAAATGAGTTAAATGCAAAATCAGAACAATTGCGTGAATTCAATAAAGCCAAAGCCGACGTTGAACGTTTGATGCGCGAAAAATCTGAATTGAAAGAAACGCTCGAAGCTGAATCGGAAGCGAAATTAAATCAGCGGTTGCGTGAAGAACGCCAAAAATTGGAGCAATCGCTTAAAGCCAATTTTGAAGCCGAAGCGCGTGACCAAATGCAAGCCATGCGCGATGAGTTAAATCAAAAATCTGAGCAATTGCGTGAATTCAATAAAGCCAAAGCCGATATTGAACGTTTAACGCGCGAAAAATTTGAATTAAAAGAAACCATCGAAGCCGAAGCCGAATTTAAACTTAGCCAACGTT
>DALYHZ010000201.1:0-4838 GCA_031970635.1 Methylococcaceae bacterium
AACCAGTCGTGCAGATTTAAAAGAGCGTTTAGGTCGCATCGTTATTGGTTATAAATCCGATAAAGTCACACCCGTTTATGCGCGTGATTTAAAAGCGCATGGTGCAATGGCGGCATTATTGAAAGATGCGATTAAACCGAATTTGGTGCAAACACTTGAAAACAATATTGCCATTATTCACGGAGGACCTTTTGCCAATATCGCGCACGGTTGCAACACCGTCACAGCGACTAAAACGGCGTTAAAATTAGCTGATTATGTGGTGACCGAAGCGGGTTTTGGCGCGGATTTAGGTGCAGAAAAATTCGTGGACATTAAATGCCGCATGGCAGGTTTGGAACCTTCTGCCGTCGTCTTAGTTGCCACGGTTCGGGCATTAAAATTCCACGGTGGTGTTGCAAAAGACCAATTGAATCAAGAAAATTTAGCGGCTTTAGACAAAGGTTTTGAAAATTTAGACCGCCATTATAAAAACATCACACAACATTACGGTTTACCTTGTGTAATATGTATCAATCATTTTACGTTTGATACCGAAGATGAAATTGAATTATTAAGAGAAAAATGTGCGATATTAGGTGCAACATGCGTGGTATCTAAACATTGGGCAAATGGTGGCGCAGGCGCAGAAGAATTAGCACAAGAAGTCGTGCAAGCTATTGAGAGCAATGAATCCTCATTCACCTTTGTTTACGATGAAAATTTGAGTTTGTGGGAAAAAATCGAAACCATTGCCACAAAAATTTATGGTGCGGGTAATGTGACCGCCAGTGCAAAAGTGAAAGCACAATTGAACACGTGGAACAAAGATTACGGTACATTTCCTATTTGCATGGCGAAAACCCAAATGTCGTTTTCCACTAATGCAGATTTAAAAGGCGCACCATCTGGACATACTGTTGAAATTCGGGACGTTCGTTTGGCAAATGGGGCAGGATTTATTGTTGCCATTGCAGGCGATATGATGACAATGCCAGGTTTACCAAAAATTCCAGCAGCCGAACGCATTGACATCGACGATAATGGTAAAATTACCGGCTTATTTTAAATATTATAATTTTCTAAGAGGAAGACCATGGCTGACAAAAAATTTAGATTAGTAACACGAAGTGATTTCGATGGGTTAATTTGTGCAGTGTTATTGAAGGAAATGGATTTAATTGATGAAATTAAATTCGTGCATCCAAAAGACATGCAAGATGAAATTATCGAAGTCACCGATAACGACATCACGACCAATTTGCCGTATGTAAAGGGCGTACATTTGGCATTCGATCATCATTTAAGTGAAACAATTCGTAACGGAAAAGCTGACAATCACATTATCGATCCCGATGCACCCTCTGCTGCACGCGTTGTTTATGATTACTATGGTGGCGCATCACGTTTTCCTGCAAGTTGGGATGAAATGATGGTTGCTGTAGACAAAGGCGATGCCGCCCAATTTAGTAAAAATGAAATTCTCAATCCAGAAGGTTGGGTTTTGATGAATTTTTTGATGGACGCGCGCACAGGTTTGGGACGTTTTAGAGATTTCACCGTTTCAAATTACCAATTGATGATGGATTTAATTGCTTATTGCAAAGACCATTCAATCGATGAAATTTTGGCATTACCTGATGTACAAGAACGCGTAAAACTGTTCAAAGAACATGAACAAGCCGCTAAAGAACAAATTACACGTTGTTCAACGGTTTACGGTAATTTGGTGGTATTAGATTTGCGCAAAGAAGAAACGATTTACGCGGTAAACCGTTTCATGATTTATGCACTTTATCCAGAATGCAATATTTCCATTCATGTTATGTGGGGTGTGCGCCAGCAGAATACGGTTTTTGCGATTGGCAAATCAATTTTAAATCGCACCTCGAATACAAATGTCGGTGAATTGTGTTTGAGTTATGACGGCGGCGGTCATTTGAATGCGGGAACGTGTCAAGTGGCTAATGAAACAAGTGATAAAGATTTACAAGACATTATTGCCAAAATCAACGCGGACGGTTAAACGTGGCGTAATTTTGTTTTAAACTTTTCATGCGGCGTATTGTGGTTGCAATGCGCCGTTTTTATTTTGGCGATTTGTTATGAAAAAAAATTATCTTTCCTTGTTATTACTTTGCTTACCTGTTGCAAGTTTTGCCGCGCCACAAATTGCAGAACATACGTTGGCAAACGGTTTAAAAATTTTGGTGCAAGAAGACCATCGTTCGCCGGTTGTGGTATCGCAAGTTTGGTATAAAGTGGGTTCAAGTTATGAGCCTAACGGCATTACCGGCATTTCGCACATGCTGGAACATACGATGTTTAAAGGCACAGATAAACATCCTGCCGGTGAATTTTCGCGCATCATTGCTGAAAATGGTGGCGAAGAAAATGCGTTTACAGGGCAAGATTACACGGCGTATTTCCAAACGATGGCGGCTTCAAAATTAGCAGTCAGTTTTGAACTTGAAGCAGACAGAATGCGTCATTTGCATATTTTGCCCGACGAATTAAAAAAAGAATTAGAAGTTGTCACCGAAGAACGGCGGATGCGAACCGAAGACAATCCGCAAGCAAAAATGGCTGAACAATTTGCCGCCATGGCATACACCAGCAGTCCGTATAAAAATCCAATTATTGGCTGGCCAAGCGATATTGCCGCTTATACTGCGCCGGATTTGCAAGCGTGGTATCAACGTTGGTATGCGCCCAATAATGCCACGTTAGTTGTTGTTGGCGATGTGAAAACCGCAGATGTTTTTGCTTTAGCACAGCAGTATTTTGGTGATTTGCAAACCAGTGAAATTTTGCCGCTCAAACCACAAATTGAAATGCCGCAACAAGGTGTGCGAAAAATGACGGTGAAAGTGCCAGCAAAATTACCGTCGGTATTATTGGGTTATCATGTGCCGAGTTTGAAAACGGCTGAAAATGAAACCGATGCTTATGCTCTCGAAGTCTTAGCAGGCGTTTTAGATGGCGGTAGCAGTGCGCGACTAAGCAGTTCTTTAATTCGTGGCAAACAAATCGCGGTTGCAGCAAGTGCCAGTTATAATTTGACGACACGCTTAGATAATTTGTTTGAACTGGAAGGTACACCCGCCGAAGGAAAAACTGTTTGGGATGTGGAAGCGGCGTTAAAAAATGAAATCGCGCAATTGCAAATAAAATTAGTTGAACCCGCCGAATTACAACGCATTAAAGCGCAAGTGTTAGCGAGCGACGTGTATCAACGCGATTCTAATTTTTATCAAGCCATGCAACTGGGCATGCTGGAAACAGTGGGTTTAGGTTGGCAAAAAGCTGGTGAATATGTTGAAAAAATCAATCATGTTACCGCTGAACAAGTTCGAAATGTGGCGCGAAAATATTTAATTGATGACCATTTAAACGTGGCGTATTTAGAGCCGCAAAAAATTAACGCTGTGAAAAAATGAGAACATTTAACGAAGAACTTAATCAACATATTGCTGTGATGCAATTAGCTCGGCAATGCAGTGAATCTGTCGAAGCGGCGGCAGATTTACTGATGACGACTTTTCAAAATGGCAACAAACTTTTATTGTGCGGCAACGGCGGTAGTGCGGCAGATGCTCAACATATTGCCGCCGAATTTGTGGTGCGTTATGAACAAAAACGCCGTGCATTACCTGCGATTGCCTTGACCACAGACAGTTCGATTTTAACGGCACACGCTAACGATTTTGATTTTGACAGTGTATTTGCGCGGCAAATTGAAGCCTTAGGCAATGCAGGTGATACGTTAATTGCAATTTCAACATCCGGCAACAGTAAAAATGTCATTCATGCCGCCCAAGTCGCGCGAGATAAAAATTTAAATGTCATCGCTTTAACAGGTGAAAGTGGTGGCGCGTTAATTAACATTGCCACATTAACCATTACCGTGCCTTCAAGCGTGACTGCACGCATTCAAGAAACCCATATTTTAATCGGACACTATTGGTGTGGTGTCGTTGAGGAACGTTTAAATGTTAGCGAATCTGCCTGATTTTTCATCGGCACGAATTTTAGTTATTGGTGATGTGATGCTTGACCGTTATTGGTCAGGGCAAGCGGCGCGAATTTCGCCGGAAGCTCCCGTGCCTGTGGTAAAAGTGAAAGCTATCGAAGAGCGCGTTGGCGGTGCGGCAAACGTGGCCTTAAATATCGCAAAACTCGGTGCGAACGTGACATTGCTTGGCGTAATTGGCGATGATGCAGATGGTGACCAACTGCAACGATTATTATGTGCCGAAGGTGTAGTGTGTGATTTTATTATCGATGAAGCATTGCACACGATTTGTAAATTGCGCGTCATGGCACAACATCAGCAATTGTTAAGGATTGATTTTGAAGATACGCCGCACGATTTTGATTCATCAAATCTCATTGAACGGATAGAAAAACATTTAAATCAAAACGAGGTTGTCGTTTTTTCAGACTACGGTAAAGGCACGTTAGAAAACGTTGAAAATTACATTTCGATGGCTAAGAATGCAGGCTTAAAAACACTCGTTGACCCGAAAGGTATTGATTATTCGCGTTATAAAAATGCGGATATTATCACGCCAAATTTAGGCGAATTAAAAGCAGTGGTAGGCGAAGGTGAAATTGACACACTCGTTAAAAAAGGACGTGATTTACTTGCCGCACAAAATATTGAAAATTTATTGCTCACGCGTGGCGAAGCGGGCATGAGTTTGATTGATGCGAAATCAACGTATTCATTGCCAGCGCAAGCGAAAGAAGTTTTCGATGTAACAGGCGCAGGCGATACTGTAATTGCTGTAATGGCATTAGGTTTAGCTATTGATTTGCCATTGCGCGAGGCGATGTATTTGGCGAATCTAGCTGCT
>DALYHZ010000202.1:0-4830 GCA_031970635.1 Methylococcaceae bacterium
GGTCAATTAGGTCAAATTTTAGGACCACGCGGTTTAATGCCAAATCCAAAAGTAGGTACTGTAACAACTGACGTTGCAACAGCGGTCAAAAATGCAAAGTCAGGTCAAGTTCGTTATAGAAATGACAAAGGTGGTATCGTTCATTGTACATTGGGTAAAGTAGCATTTGATGCTGCAGCAATCCAAGGCAATTTAGAAGCCTTAATCGCAGATTTAAAAAGATTAAAACCTTCAACTTCAAAAGGTGTGTACGTTAAAAAAATCACACTTTCTTCAACCATGGGTCCTGGCTTATGGTTGGATGCGAGCGGTTTGTAATCAACCAAACTTTGAGTTGCAGGGCATTTGCCCTGTAGCCGTCAAAGACCGCAGGGGTGTTTAACACTTAATCAGCCTGCGTAGGCGGAACGCAACCCAATTGGTTCGTACCGTAAGTTAAACACACATGAGAAGTGTGAATTTTCATGCTGAAAATTTTTCAGAATTATCGGAGTAAACTATGGCTCTAAATTTAGACAGCAAAAAAGTTGTCGTAGAAGAAGTTGCTGCATATGCTGCGAAAGCACATTCTGCAGTTGCCGCAGAGTATCGTGGGTTGACCGTAACCGAATTAACTGAATTGCGTAAAACAGCTAGAGAAACAGGCGTTTATTTGCGTGTTGTGAAAAACACGTTAGCAAGACGCGCTGTTGCTGGAACTGAATTCGAATGTATGCAAGATGGCTTCGTAGGTCCGCTTGTTTTGGCATTTTCGATGGAAGATCCCGGTTCGGCAGGTCGCTTAATCAGTAATTTTTCAAAAGAACACGACAAACTTATCACTAAAATTGTGTCAATCGGCGGTCAGGCTTATGGTGCGTCAGAGTTACCACGCCTTGCAAACTTGCCAACACGCGATCAAGGTATTGCGATGTTGATGTCAGTGATGAAAGCCCCTGTTGGAAAACTTGCTCGTACTTTGGCAGCTTTGCGCGACCAAAAACAAGAACAAGCGGCATAATTTTTATTTACTCGTTTAAAACCTATTATTTTAGAGGAACATACAATGGCAGTTTCACAAGCAGAAATTTTAGATGCAGTTGCGAACATGACCGTTATGGAAATCGTTGATTTGATTTCAGCGATGGAAGAAAAATTCGGTGTAACTGCAGCAGTAGCAGTAGCAGCAGCACCAGCGACAGCGGCAGCAGCAGTTGAAGAACAAACTGAGTTCGACGTCATCATGACTGGCTTTGGCGATAACAAAGTTGCAGTAATTAAAGTTGTTCGTGGTATCACAGGCTTAGGCTTGAAAGAAGCTAAAGACGCAGTTGAAGGCGTTCCAACTGTATTGAAAGAAGGTGTTTCTAAAGCAGAAGCCGAAACTTTCAAAAAAGAATTAACAGAAGCGGGCGCAACTGTCGAAATCAAATAAATTTTGATTCACGACTCAGGTTTTGCCTGATTTTGGAATGGGCTGGTGGCAAATTGTCACCGGCCTTTTGTTGCTTGCAATGATTGCACAGTAAAACGTTCTACGACAAAAGGTTTTAAAGCGATATGACCTACTCTTTTACCGAAAAAAAGCGTATTCGAAATAACTTCGGAAAAAGCACAGAAGTGCTTGAAGTTCCCTATCTTCTCGCTACTCAAATTGATTCCTACGCCCATTTTTTACAATCCGGTGTGAACGTAAATAAACGTGATAATGTCGGTCTTCATGCTGCGTTTTCAAGCGTTTTTCCTATTGAAAGCCATAATGGCTATGCGGTGTTGGAATATGTGCGTTATCGTTTAAGTGATCCTGTTTTTGATGTTCGAGAATGTCAACAACGAGGTGCAACTTACGCGGCATCGTTGCGTGTTTTAGTTCGTTTAGTAATTTACGATAAAGATGCACCTGCCACGGCAAAAGTGGTTAAAGACGTGCGTGAACAAGAAGTTTACATGGGTGAGTTGCCGTTGATGACCGACAACGGAACCTTTGTAATTAACGGTACCGAACGCGTTATTGTGTCGCAATTACATCGTTCGCCAGGCGTATTTTTTGATCACGATAAAGGTAAAACACATTCGTCAGGAAAATTATTATTTAACGCGCGCGTGATTCCTTATCGCGGTTCGTGGTTAGATTTTGAATTTGACCATAAAGATTGTGTTTATGTGCGTATCGATCGTCGTCGGAAAATTCCAGCGACCATTTTGTTGCGTGCGCTAGATAATCAGTATATTTTTCGAAACAAATAAATTTGTTGTAAATCAAGACAGTTGTGTTTTTCACATCGTACCGGAACGGTTGCGTGGTGAAATTGCAGCATTTGATATTAAAGATGGTAATCAAGTTTTAGTCGAAGAAGGTCGACGTATTACGGCAAAACATATTCGTGATATGAATAAAGCCGGACTGACTTCGTTTGAAGTACCTAGAGAATATTTAATTGGTAAAATTTTAGGTCACAATCTTGTTGATAGAAGAACAGGTGAATTGATTGCATCTGTTAACGATGAAGTGACAGGGCATATTATTGACCGTTGTATTGAATGCGGTGTAAGCGAACTCAATACGTTATATGTCAACGATTTAGATCGTGGTGCATACATTTCTAATGCAATGCGTGCGGACACAACGACTAATAATTTGGAAGCGTTAGTTGAGATTTATCGCATGATGCGTCCTGGTGAACCACCAACACGCGAATCTGCAGAAAATTTATTCCAAAATTTATTTTTCACTGACGAACGTTACGATTTATCGACTGTCGGACGAATGAAATTTAATCGTCGTTTAGGACGCGAAGAAATCGAAGGTCCAGGCACTTTAACCAAAGATGACATCATAGATGTATTGAAAGAGTTAATTTCTATTCGTAACGGTAACGGCATTGTTGACGATATTGACCATTTGGGAAATCGTCGCGTGCGTTCTGTGGGCGAGATGGTTGAAAACCAATTCCGCGTTGGTTTGGTACGCGTTGAACGTACTGTTAAAGAGCGTTTAACGTTGGCAGATTCTGAAGGCTTAATGCCACAAGAAATTATCAACGCAAAACCGGTTTCGGCAGCGATTAAAGAGTTTTTTGGTTCTAGCCAATTGTCGCAATTTATGGATCAAAACAATCCATTGTCACAAGTCACACATAAACGCCGTGTATCTGCATTAGGACCTGGTGGTTTGGCTCGTGAACGCGCCGGCTTTGAGGTTCGAGACGTACACGCTACGCATTATGGTCGTGTTTGTCCAATTGAAACGCCTGAAGGACCAAACATTGGTTTGATTAACTCGTTGTCTGTTTATGCGCGAACCAATAATTACGGTTTCTTAGAAACGCCTTATCGTAAAGTGGTTGATGGTAAAGTAACCGACCAAGTTGATTATTTATCAGCCATTGAAGAAGGCGAATTTGTCATCGCGCAAGCGAGTGTTCCCGTTGATGAAAATGGTCGTTTAAAAGACGGTTTAGTATCGTGTCGCCATAAAGATGAATTTACGTTAGCGATGTCAGACACCGTGCAATATATGGACGTGTCATCGAAACAAATCGTTTCCGTTGCGGCTTCAATCATTCCGTTCTTAGAACACGACGACGCGAACCGCGCGTTAATGGGTTCAAACATGCAACGCCAAGCTGTTCCAACTTTGCGAGCTGAAAAACCTTTAGTCGGTACGGGTATGGAACGCACCGTAGCAAAAGACTCTGGCGTAACGGTTGTGGCAACGCGTGGCGGTAAAATCGAATCTGTAGATGCGGCGCGTATCGTAGTGCGTGTGAATGATACCGAAACCGAAAATGGTACATCTGGCGTTGATATTTACAACTTAATTAAATACACCCGTTCTAACCAAAACACGTGTATCAACCAAAAACCGCTTGTCAAAGTCGGCGATATTGTAAAAGCTGGCGACATCATGGCAGATGGTCCTTCGACCGATATGGGCGAGTTGGCACTTGGTCAAAATATGTTGGTCGCGTTCATGCCGTGGAATGGTTATAACTACGAAGACTCGATTTTAGTTTCTGAGCGCGTGGTTAAAGAAGATCGTTTCACAACCATTCATATCGAAGAAAAAACCTGTGTGGCTCGTGATACCAAACACAGCCCAGAAGAAATCACTGCTGATATTCCAAACGTTAGCGAAGAAGCGTTATCGAAATTGGACGAATCGGGCATTGTTTACGTTGGCGCAGAAGTGAAAGGTGGCGATATTTTGGTGGGTAAAGTGACACCGAAAGGTGAAACCCAGCTCACACCAGAAGAAAAATTGTTACGCGCTATTTTTGGGGAAAAAGCCGCAGACGTGAAAGATACGTCATTGCGTGTACCAGGTAGTATCGAAGGTACCGTTATCGACGTGCAAGTTTTCACCCGTGATGGCGTGAAAAAAGACAAACGTGCGTTGGACATCGAACAAGAGCAAATCAAAAGTTATCGCAAAGATTTGGATGATCAGCTCAAAATTTTGGAAGGTGACATTTTTGCGCGTGTGGCAAAAGAATTGGTTGGTAAAATCGTGCAAGCTGGCAAAGATTTGAAAGCAGGCGATGAAATTAAGCAAAAATATTTGAACAGCTTAAAACCGTCTGATTGGTTCAAACTCAAAATGAAAGACGACGAACTCAATGTCTTGTTAGCCGCGACTGAAAAACAAATCGAGCAACAACGCAAAGATTTTGACGAAAAATTCGAAGATAAAAAACGCAAAATCACCATGGGCGATGACTTGCCACCTGGGGTGTTGAAAATGGTTAAAGTATATTTAGCCGTAAAACGCCGCATTCAACCTGGTGATAAAATGGCGGGACGACACGGAAATAAAGGGGTTATCTCCATGATTCGTCCAATCGAAGATAT
>DALYHZ010000203.1:0-712 GCA_031970635.1 Methylococcaceae bacterium
GTATTACTCGGCGTTGGACTTTATTTAGCAGTAACAATCCCGTTTTATATTCAAACCGTTTTCATGCCAAGTTTTATGGTGAAATTTATGCACTTTAGTAGTGCCGATTCACTATTGATTTATTTAATTGTGTTAGGCGTGATGATGATTTGCTCACCGATTTCGGCAATTTTAAGCGATACGCGCAATCGTGAACGTTTAATGAAAATTGTGGCAGTGGGTTATTTGTTATTTGCTATTCCTTATGTTTATTTGCTCGATTATAAAACGTTTACATTTGCCCTTGTTTCGCAGGTGGTTTTTGCAAGTATTATGGCGTTTTATATTGCGCCAATCCCAACCTTGGTCACAGAAATTTTCCCCGCTCGCACACGTTATACCGGCATGTCATTAGCCTGTAATTTAGCCGCCGCTATTTTTGGTGGTACTGCGCCAATGCTGGTTACAACGTTAATTACGAAAACGGAATCGAATTATCCTATCGCCATTTACATCATGTTTGCGGCGGCAACTTCTCTTTTTTGCGTATTTGAAGTCAAACGTCGCCGCGACCAAAAACGGCTGTATTTAATTTAATCTTTCTGAATTTTTTTTGTCATGACGACATCGGTTACAAATATTTTTGCCTCTTCCATTTTTCGACCAAAGAATAATGATGGGCAAATGCGTGGTCTCGTTTTTTTGTTGATAACCACTTTGCATTTAGGCGGTG
>DALYHZ010000203.1:723-4825 GCA_031970635.1 Methylococcaceae bacterium
TTTGGTTATCAAACGTTGATGAAACGCAGATAAAAAAACCACAACAAGTTATTGAAGTCGTGATGTTACCTGCACCAAAACCTGTACAAGTTGAACCGGTGAAGGAGCCACCGCCTGCTCCCGTTGTAAAACAAGAACCCATTAAACCGGTCATCAAACCAAAACCTGTCGTTATCAAACCGCCCGAACCCGTAAAAAAAGTGTCGCCACCTAAACCTGTCGCGCAACCTAAAATTTTAACAACGGCTTCTGAAAACGCTGAAACAAGTATCCCAAAATTTGAACCTGCTCCCATAGTTGAAACCACACCAACGCCGCCACCGGTTACAAAAGCAGTGGTAACACCTGTTGAAACAACTGGTCATGGACAAGACGACAGCAAAAATATTTCATCAGGCATTGTGCCGCTTGTTCGAGTGCCTCCAAAATACCCTTTACGCGCGGCAAATCGTCATATCGAAGGTTGGGTAAAAGTCGAATTTACCATTACTACAGAAGGCGAAGTCACCGATGCGGTTGTCGTTAACGCTGACCCCGCAGACATTTTTGATGACGCAGCGTTGAATGCGATTAGTCAATGGGAATTTAAAGCCAAAATCGTAAATGGTATTGCCGTTACACAACGGGCATCACAAACACTGCAATTTAAATTAGTGAATAATTAACTCACTGATATTTTAAAACTTTGCTTTTAAGGAGACTGAGCAATGACTGAGATTACCCATTTTATTATCGATGTGACGCTTTACACGTTGCTCATTTTTTCTGTGCTGACATGGACGCTGATTTTTTTTAAAGTTTGGCAATTTATGACTAACAATTTAAATAATCGCACCTTTAACGAGGCTTTTTGGCAGGCACGTAATTTAGAACAAGCTAAAAATTTGCCCGCCGATATTTTTAAAGGAACACAATCTCATCTGGCTTACGAAGGATTATTTTGGTTGGATGAATATCAACGCTTGCAAGGTAAAAGTTTTAAATACATGGGAAAACCTGCTGAGTTGCTTGAACAAACATTGCGTAATCAATTGCAAAAAGAACAACATGCCTTAGAAAGTGGTTTAACGCTTTTGGCAAGTATTGGAAGCACCGCGCCATTTGTGGGCTTATTCGGCACAGTTTTAGGTATTATGCACGCTATGCACGACATTACAGCAAGTGGTTCGACCAGTTTAGATGTTGTTGCAGGACCTATCGGTGATGCACTCGTTGCCACAGCAATCGGCATCGCCGTTGCGGTCCCCGCAGTATTAGCCTACAACTTCTTCCTGCGACGAGTGAAAGCGCAACGTCAGCAATTAGAAAGTTTTGTCGCACATTTTCTGCTGGTGGCACAACCTGCAACTTTTCCGGCGGAATAGAGGATATTGTTGTGGCATTTAAACCGCAATCCGAAGAAGAAAGCGCGTTAAGCGAAATCAACGTCACGCCACTGGTAGACGTGATGCTGGTGCTAGTGATTATTTTGCTAGTCACTGCACCTTTATTAACACAATCGGTGCATGTCAAATTACCCAAAACGGCTGAAACGGTTGTGGACACACAAGATCAACCGTTGCAACTGGGCATCGATGCACAAGGCGCAGTATCATTAAATAAAAATCCACAAGCCGATTTACCCACACTCGAAAATAATTTAAAAGCCGAATTAGCCAAACATCCTGAAATTGGTGTGCATTTGTACGCAGATCAAGCGGTGGTTTATGCAAAAGTGGCGGAGGTGATGGCAACGGTGCAACATTCTGGTATTTCTAAAATCGCTTTCGTGAGCATGGAGCAGTAGATGATTCGAAAAATTAGCATTATTTTTATCTTGCTTTTAACGGGCTGTGAATCTGAAAAAACATTGCAAAAATTTGAAGGTTACGCGCAAGGCACAACGTATCACATCAGTTTTTGGTCTTCACAAAAAGACATCGATACAATTACGCTGCAACAAGCGGTTGATGCCGAATTAAAACGCCTTGATGAACAACTTTCAAATTATCGTGATGATTCGGCGATTGAAAAATTCAATGCACTCAACAGTACTGAACCGCAAGAAGTGGGTGTGGAAATTGTAAGTTTAATTGAAAAAACTCGCGCCGTGAGTGAAGCCAGTCATGGCTGTTATGATTTAACAATTAAACCCCTGTTTGATTTGTGGGGATTTAAAGGTGAGAGTTTAACGCCGCCAACACCTGCCGCATTGCAACAAGCCTTAAATCAAGTGGGTTTTAATCAATTAGAAGCTGTCGATGCTACGCATTTACGCAAACGAAATCCGAATTTGAAAGTCGATTTATCTTCGGTTGGTCAAGGTTATAGCGTTGGACAAATTGCGGGAATTTTTGATTCGCAAGGCGTGGACAATTATTTGATTGAAATCGGTGGCGAATTACAAACGCGCGGTAAAAAACCGGATGGTTCAACATGGAGCGTGGCGTTAGAAAAACCCTTGTCAGGTGAACGTTCAATGCACAAAATTATCACTGTTAATCAAATAGGACCTTTTGCAGTGACAACGTCTGGCACATATCGACATTTTTTTGATGCCGATGGCAAACGTTACAGTCATATTTTAGATGCCAAAACCGGTACGCCAATTATTCATAACACTGTTTCTGTAACCGTGTTTGACAATAATGCGACGACCGCAGAAATATGGGATACCGCGTTATTGTGTTTAGGGCGCGAAGAAGGGATTAAAGTCGCAAATCAAGCAGGCATTGCCGCTTTATTTATTGAACAGCAAGGTGAGACATTCAACGAATTTAACAGCGCAGCATTAGATGAAATGAAGGGGATTGTTATCAAATAAAAAACGCGATTAGGTTCCACACGCAATTACATGATCACTAATAATTTCACGACTTGACCCAGTTGCACTTTGCGATAAAACGTCAAGTTTATAAATAACATAAGGACATTGTTGTAGCGGAATCATATTAGGCGGTTCAGCGCGGCATCTAGGATTTGGATTGTTAGTGCTACTATCTGGGTTTGCACATAATGGGTCATAAGGCTGGTAGCAAACATCGCTGGGATCAGAAAAAAAAGCCGCTAAATTATCAATGGCGTTGTTATAAGCAACCGCATCGTTATTTTTTTTCGCATTGTAGGCGGCTTTTACTTTATCCGAACAAGTTGTGTCACCTGGATCACCATCTGGAACAATGCCGTTGCCGTGATAACAAGTATAGGTATCGCTGGCAGGTAAATAGTCAATACATTTATGCCAAACGGTAGTGGACATACATGCCACAGATGAAATTTCTACTTTCACACATTCTTTATTTTTATTTGCCGAATCATTGCAATAAAGTGGCGCATTAGCCGCCACTACGCCATTGGGCAAAGAGGGTGCCATTAAAAAAGAATAAGCCCCAGGAACAATGATGCTTTGGTTATATCCCGTTGTTGGTCTACATTGATGTTTGGCATCATAAATCGATAATCGCGTACTGGCGGGAAAATAGGAGTTAGACAATGGTGCAAAAAGTTCAGTCGTGTAATTGTTATTGCTTGGATCTGCATTTAGCAGATTTTTTGCCTGCGCTAAGATGCCTTCTGTATCTGCAAATTTTTGAGTAGCATCACGCATATTAAGAGCCATCGTCAATTGTTGTTTGTTTTGTTGAATCATGCCTGTTCCAGCTAATGTTAACAACAATAACATTACTAAACTAAACGCTAACACTGCGCCATATTGTTTTCGTTTTAAATAAAATTTCATGATTTTTAATTCACTACCGCACGCAAATAAATAGTTTTAGAAAATACTTTATAAAGTCGCTTGTCTGTTGCGGTATATGTCACATCATCAACGTTGTATGTTGCATTGTTTCGCGTCAAGTTATCATCTGCACTGTGTAATACAACACACACTTTAATAGAAAAAACGTTAGTCCAATTATTTAACCCTGTTGTGGTATCAATTACGTCAACACCTGCTTTATCGGTGTAATAAAAAGAGTTATTTGTTTTGTTGTGAACACCATATTTGATAACTAATTTTTCAACATTAGAAATCAAAGGTTCTGCTGGTTTCGCTGCATCAGAACTTTGTTTGACTTTACAATAAATAACAGGAATGCCATCTGCGTCATTGGTTTTATAA
>DALYHZ010000204.1:0-4814 GCA_031970635.1 Methylococcaceae bacterium
CACCATGCCCTCCATTTTTTACGACGACAGCCACGGCAATTTTAGGGTCATGTGCCGGTGCGAATGCGATAAATAAAGCATGGTCACGCAATTTGAAATCAATGGCATTTTCGTTATAACGCGCATCTTGTTTGATATTGAAAACTTGGGCTGTGCCAGTTTTTCCCGCGATTTGATAGTTAATGTGTTTGCCAATATTTTTCGCCGTACCGTGTGCGTCATGAACGACATTCACCATTGCATTGGTAATATGTCGTACATTTTCTTCTTTTAACGCAATGACTTTTCCATGTGTTTCCGAACCGGCGCGTGTTTCCGTTGCGGTAATGATTTTATTGACCAAAAATGGTGTCACCACATTGCCTTTATTTGCCAGTGTCGCCGTGGCGCGGGCTAATTGAATCGGCGTAACTTGCAAATACCCTTGTCCGATACCGGTAATCAGCGTTTCGCCTGGATACCAATTTTGATTTTTTTGTTGTTGTTTCCATTCGCGTGACGGCAAGAGTCCTGTCTTTTCGCCAACTAAATCGATACCTGTTTTTTCGCCAAATCCAAATTGCTGTAAAAAATGGTGCATGTTATCAATGCCTAACACCGACGCGAGGCTGTAGAAATACACATCACATGATTCGGTAATCGCTTCGCTCATGTTTACCGCACCATGACCGCCGTGTTTCCAATCACGGTATTTATGTGGCACATTCGGTAATTGGTAATAACCAGGACAGTAATGTTTTTGTTCAAATCCAATCGCGTTATATTCCAAACCAGCAAGAGCGACAAACGGCTTCATCGTTGAACCTGGCGGATATAAACCTCGCAACGCCCGATTATAAAGCGGTTGATTTTCCGATGATTGCAACGTTTGATAAGTGTCGTAATCAATCCCGACGACAAATGGATTCGGATCAAAACCTGGGCGAAAAAACTAAAACGCCTCCTGTTTTTACATCCAACGCAACGACCGCACCGTTATAACCTTCTAGCGCATCGTAAGCGGTTTTTTGTAAATCAATATCGAGCGTTAAATATAAATTTGCACCGGCAACGGCTGGCACCGTATTAAATGTGTTAATGGCGCGAGACTGTACATTGGTTTCCATTTCGGCATAACCGGTTTTGCCATGCAGTTCGGTTTCATAAAAACTTTCAATCCCCAATTTACCAACATGACTTGAACCACGGTATTCAGACAACGGCAAGGTTTTCATTTCTGCTTCGTTGATTCGACTGACATATCCCACGACATGAGCGGCTAAATCGGTATAAGGATAATGACGAACTAAGCGAGATTGAATATCGACACCGGGGAAATACGGACGCACAACCGCGAATTTCGCAATTTCTTCATCCGTCATACTGAGTAAAAGCGGCGTACTGATAAAACGTTTTTGGCGTTTGCGTTGTTTTTGGAATTGCTCGATTTTTTCGTTAGGAATGTTTAACAACTGTTGCAATTGCGTCAATGTGCCGTCTAAATCGCTGATTTGTTCGGGAATAAGTTCTAAACTAAACGATTGGGTATTTTCAGCCAGCACTTTGCCGTTGCGGTCGTAAATCATGCCGCGCGTTGGAACTAATGGTTGAATTTTGACGCTGTTTTCTTTGGCGAGCGTAGCGTAATGCTCATGACCAACGATTTGTAAATAAACTAATCGCACCACCAGACCAATCGTCAGTAAAACAACGATAAAAAAAGCCGCGATAATTCGATTAACAAAAATTTGATTTTCGACTGAATTATCTTTGAGCGTATACAAACGAGACATGGGGGAAATTACAGCCTTCGAATTGAACGCATAACATAATAAACCGTAGACCAACACGCTGTGCCGCTTAAAACTGGCAACCAAAAACTACCATGTAATTGCGCGGGGGCTTTTAAATTTTCAAACCAAAACAACAGTAATTGTGAAATTAACAAACAACTAAATACAAAAGCACTTTGTTGTGGTAGCGGAAATTGGCGTAATTGCCGATGCCAAATTAAACATAAATATACAATAAGCGAATAAGCCAGCGCGTATTGTCCAAATAATCGCCCCATTAACACATCGGTTAGAATACCAAAGCCCCACGCATAACTAATGCCCACTCGCTCAGGGATTGCCATACTCCAATATATCAGCACTAACAACACCCAATCAGGATTAAACAAAGCTAAACTTTCTGGCAATGGCACAATGCGTAAACACATCGCAAACAGCAAAGTCGCAAAAATCCGGACACTGCTATATTTATTATTCATGCGGTGCAGGTGTTTTTATCACAGGGGTAGTCAGTGGTACAGGCGTGCTATTACTCCACACAATAAGTAACTCTCGATTGCGATCTAATAAGGCTTTAGGCGTGGCAGTAATATGCGTAATAGATTTATTGGAAGTTTGTGGAAAATCATCGACCACACCAACCGGATAACCGGCTGGAAATGTACCGCCTAACCCCGATGTAATCAGCAAATCGCCTGGTTGAATATCGGCATTATTGGGCAAATAAGGCAAGTTTAGCTGATTTGAAATCCCACTACCTACGGCAATCGTCAGTAATCCGTTGCGATTGACTTGCACCGGAATGGCATGATTCGGGTCAGTAATTAACATAATTTCAGAACTAAACGGCAAGGCGCGAAATACTTGCCCAACTACGCCATTTGCATCTAAAACCGGTTGTTGTTGATGAACACCAAAACGTGTGCCTTTATTAACGACCATGATGTGTTCATAAGGTGCAAGGTTAATCGATAACAATTCGGCAATTAACACTTGTTCGCCGAGCTTAAATGAATTTTCAAGCAAGGCACGCAAACGAATATTTTCTTTTTCTAAAGCCTCAAATTTAAGTAATTGCGTTTTGTTAATTAACTGTTCTTGACGTAATACATCATTTTCTTTTTTTAACGTTTCATAACTGGTTATGGCTTCTGAGGCGTGCGTAAATAAACTGATGGGCAAATCGACAAAATATTTTAACGGGTCGGTCAACACCGATAACGAAGCGCGTAATGGCATTAAACGCTCACTTCGATATTCGGTAATCAATAACGCGACCGATGCAATAATTGCAATCAATAAACGCACGTTAATCGAAGAGCCAGTCGCAAATAGAAGTTTTATAACAAATGCCTATGTGAGAGGTTCAAAATGAAAGGTTAAAAAGATTCAAAAGATTTCATGCTTTGAACCTTTTACCTCGCTTATTCTAATGAGAAAGTTGAAACGCCTTTTTTGTCCAGCATTTCTAATACCATACCGCCACCTCGTGCCATGCAAGTAAGTGGTTCATCGGCAATGTGAACAGGTAACCCGGTTTCTTCTGAAATCAAACGGTCAATATCTTTAAGTAATGCGCCACCACCCGTTAAGTAAATGCCGCGATTTGCAACATCCGAACCTAATTCAGGAGGCGTTTGTTCGAGAGCTAATTTCACCGCGCCGACAATCCCCGACAGAGGTTCTTGTAGTGCCTCTAAAATTTCGTTGCTATTGAGAGTGAAACTACGCGGCACACCTTCGGCTAAATTTCGTCCCGTTACTTCCATTTCCTGCATTGTGCTACCTGGATAAGCAGTACCGATTTCTTTTTTGATATTTTCAGCCGTCGTTTCACCAATCAAGGTGCCATAATTGCGTTTAACATAATTGACAATCGCCTCATCAAAACGATCGCCACCAATACGCACCGAATTTGAATATACAATGCCGTTGATTGAAATGATGGCTACTTCGGATGTGCCGCCGCCAATATCTAATACCATCGAACCACAGGCTTGGTCAACAGGTAAACCTGCGCCCATTGCCGCCGACATGGGTTCTTCAATTAAATACACTTCTCTTGCACCTGCCATCGCGGCGGATTCACGAATTGCGCGACGCTCCACTTGCGTTGAACCACATGGTACACAAATTAGAATTCGAGGACTAGGGCGTAAAAATTTACTTTTATGCACTTTTTCAATGAAAAACCGCAACATTCTTTCTGTCACCGCAAAATCAGCAATTACACCGTCTTTTAATGGGCGAATAGCCGTAATGTTGCCTGGCGTGCGACCCAACATCAATTTAGCATCAAGACCAACTGCGGCAATGGTTTTTGCACCGCGAATTTTATCTTCTTTAATTGCTACAACTGAAGGTTCATTAAGTACAATACCCTGTCCTGGAATATAAATTAGTGTATTGGCGGTTCCTAAATCAATGGACAAATCGTTGGAAAAAAGACCGCGAATTCTCTTGAACATTTCTAGCTGTATCCTGTGTGGGCAATAATAATTTGGATTACTTTAGCAACCATGCGAGTACTTGAGCAAGTGATAAAGTATAGTTAATATGATAATACAAAATTTAAAATTTTTTCAGTGGAGTTAGTGAGATGTTGTCAGCAACCGAAGTAAAAAAAATAGCACATTTAGCACGGTTAGGAATTGAAGAAGAAAACGTTGCTGCTTACGCGACGGATTTGAATGGTATTTTAACGTTAATGGCGCAAATGAGCGACTTAAACACTGATAACATCAAGCCTATGGCTCACCCGATGGATCAAATACAGCGTTTGCGAGCAGACACTGTGACTGAAACAAATCAGCGCGATTATTTTCAAGGTATCGCACCTCAGACAGAAAATGGCTTGTATCTTGTTCCAAAAGTGATCGAATGATTTTTTATAACTTACTGATTTAAAAAATTTAACATATTAAAGTGCCAAATTTTTTTATTAAAAGTAAAATTAACGTTTGACAACATCCCGATTGAAAAGCATAATGTGCGCTCTACTACGCGCTTGTAGCTCAGCTGGATAGAGTAATCGGCTACGAA
>DALYHZ010000205.1:0-3487 GCA_031970635.1 Methylococcaceae bacterium
GACGTGATTAAACAGATACGCGAATGGTCAGCCATGCCAATTATCATCTTATCTGCACGAAGCCATGAGCAACATAAAATTGGCGCGTTAGACGCGGGGGCAGATGATTATTTAACCAAACCTTTCAGTTTAGGTGAATTGCTTGCACGCATTCGTGTTGCAATGCGTCATTCTTTTCATAATCCTTCACAATCGCAAAACAATATTTTTGTGACCGGCGCACTGAAAGTCGATTTATTAAAGCGACAAGTTTTTATCAATGAACAAGAGATTCATCTTACGCCGATTCAATATCGGTTATTATCGGTCCTTGTTAAAAATGCCGGAAAAGTATTAACGCATCAATATCTTTTGAAAGAAATATGGGGACCTTCGCATAAAGATAATTCGCACTACTTACGCATTTATATGAGTCAACTTCGGCAAAAATTAGAAGTTGAACCGACGCAGCCCCAATATTTACTTACGGAATCCGGCATCGGTTATCGGCTTAAGTTTTAGTCTTATACGCGTTTTCTCTATCTCAAATAGTCAAAGTTACAAATGCGACAATTTGTCACATTTTCTTGCTACAATTTCAAGGTTAAAGTCATAACACCAAAAAAGTGGTGACAACATTCGAGATGTTTTAAAAATATGGTGATGAAAAAATAAAAACGAGTCGTCATCTAGCATCCATGTGTTAAATTCTTTCCCTTAGCCTGCGGTCATTTCCGGCAAAAATTGCCACATTTATTACAAATTACTACTTATGATGGATATTGCGATTACAACGCCAGCCTTGCTTTTTCCTGCAATTACAATTTTATTTTTAGCGTATTCAAACCGTTTTTTGACCATTGCAACACGCATTCGTGAAAAACATGAAGAATTCAATAAAACGCATAGCCCCATAGCTGAAAAACAAATCATCAGTTTTCGGCGGCGCATTCGATTTATTGTAGCAATGGAGTTATTTGCCGTGTTAGGCATTATCAGTTGTACCGTGAGCATGGGACTTATTTTTTTTAATTTGCAATTAGAAGGAAATATGGTTTTTGCTATCAGCATCGGATTTATTGTCTTATCGTTGTTGGCATCAATATGTGAACTCTTACTTTCGACTAAAGCGTTAAATATTGAACTCGAAGATATGGTTGGAAATTAACGAGTTATTTTTTGTGATACGCTTTTGCAGTCGATTTTGTTATAGTTGCTAAAGATTAAATTTGAACGTTTTTTTAATAATTATTTTATATTTCTTCAGGAGATTTTTATGGCACAAAAAATTGCAATTAACGGTTATGGTCGAATTGGACGCAATATTGTGCGAGCGGTTTATGAAACAAATCGTTCGAGTGAATTTAAAATTGTGGCAATTAACGATTTAGGCGATGCAAATACCAACGCGCATTTAACCAAATACGATACCGTGCATGGCAAATTCCCTTTTGATGTTATAGTCGATGGCGATTACATTGTTATCAACGGCGACCGTATTCGTGTGTTAGCCGAACGTGACCCTGCAAAATTGCCATGGAAAGAATTAGAAATTGATGTTGTCCATGAATGCACCGGTTTATTTGTTAGCAAAGCAAAAGCGCAAGCGCATATTGAAGCCGGCGCAAAAAAAGTGATTATTTCAGCACCAGGTGGCACAGATGTAGATGCAACGATTGTTTTTGGTGTTAACCAAAACATTTTAAAGGCAAGCGACACGGTTATTTCAAACGCCTCTTGCACCACAAACTGTTTAGCTCCGTTAGTAAAACCGTTGATCGATACCATCGGTATTGAACATGGTTTGATGACGACCATTCACTCTTATACAAACGACCAGGTTTTAACAGACGTATTTCATAAAGATTTACGTCGTGCGCGTTCAGCAACGCAATCTATGATTCCAACAAAAACAGGCGCGGCTTCAGCAGTTGGCTTAGTAATTCCTTCAATGCTGGGAAAATTAGATGGTTTTGCGATGCGTGTTCCGACAATTAACGTTTCGGTTGTGGATTTATGTTTCCAAGCTTCGCGTGATACCACAAAAGAAGAAATCAATAGCATTTTAAAAGCAGCATCAGAAGGCGAATTGAAAGGCATTTTAGCGTATAACGACGAACCTTTGGTTTCTCATGATTTCAACCATCACCCCGCATCATCTATTTTTGAATCATCATTAACAAAAGTGACTGGTGGCAATTTTGTGAAAGTGCTTTCTTGGTATGACAATGAATGGGGCTTTTCAAACCGAATGCTTGATACATCACTAGCATTGATGAACGCGAAATAACATAAAACAACGGAAAGGTTTCACATTATGAGACGCACTAAAATTTTAGCGACATTAGGACCTTCAACAGATAAGGAAGGTGTGTTAGAAGCCTTATTTCAAGCAGGTGTTGACGTTGTCCGTTTGAATTTTTCGCACGGTTCGGCAGAAGACCACATTGAACGTGCAAGACAAGTACGCGAAATCAGCAAGAAGATGAATTGGCAAGTCGGCATTTTAGCGGATTTACAAGGACCTAAAATTCGGATTGCTCGGTTCAAAAATAAAAAAGTTTTCTTAAACGAAGGTCAACGTTTTGCACTCGATTTACATTTAGGTAGCGACGATGGTGACCACGAACAAGTTGGTTTTATTTACGAACCACTTGCCGAAGAAGTTAGTGTTGGCAGTCGTTTATTGCTTGACGATGGGCGAATTGTTTTAGATGTGACTAATGTAAATAATGGTCGAATTGATTGCACTGTTGTTGTTGGTGGTGATTTGTCAAATAACAAAGGCATCAATCTGTTAGGCGGCGGTTTGTCTGCACCTGCTTTGACTGAAAAAGACAAAGAAGATATTAAAACTATTGCAAAAATTGATTGTGATTACGTTGCTGTATCATTCCCCCGTTGTGGCGCAGATTTAGATGAAGCGCGCCGTTTGTTAGTTGAAGAAGGTTGTTTAGCAGGTATTGTTGCTAAAGTTGAACGTGCAGAAGCGGTTGCTAATGATAAGATCATGGACGAAGTTATTTTAGCGTCCGATGTGGTCATGGTGGCGCGAGGTGATTTGGGGGTCGAAATTGGTGACGCGAATTTGCCAGCGATGCAAAAGAAGTTGATTAAACGCGCCCGTTCTCTTGACCGTATTGTAATTACCGCAACGCAAATGATGGAATCAATGATTGAAAATCCGATTCCAACTCGAGCAGAAGTGTTCGATGTAGCAAATGCTGTTTATGACGGAACGGATGCTATTATGTTGTCAGCAGAAACCGCGTCAGGAAAATATCCTGTTAAAGCGGTTGAGGCGATGAGTCGCGTTTGTTTAGAAGCAGAAAAACAAGACGTTGTACGTGTGTCGCATCATCGTGTGGATCGTGAATTTAAACGTGATGAAGAGGCGATTGCGATGGCGGCAATGTACATGGCAAATCATACAAAGGTCAGAGGTATTGCTGCACTAACAGAATCAGGTACAACGCCACTCTTGATGTCACGTATCAGTTCGGGAATG
>DALYHZ010000205.1:3526-4790 GCA_031970635.1 Methylococcaceae bacterium
GTTAGGTAAAGTCACATTGTTTCGAGGCGTGATTCCTATCTATTTTTCACATGAAGCGCAAACCCACGTTGAAGTAAATCGTGATATTATCGCGCAATTGCGTCGTTACGGGATGGCTGAAACGGGTGATAAGTTTATCATCACAAAAGGTGATTTAGCTGGCGCGAAAGGAAGTACAAACGATTTGAAAGTTGTAACTGTTGGACACGTTTTGACACCTTAAGTCATGCGATGGTTACCTGTTAATTTAAGATAAAAACAAAGGAGATATGTTGATGAATGCTGAGTTTGATGTTTTGTTAAACCAATTGCGCGATGAATTTGTTGCTGAGTTTCCAGAACGATGTGATTCGCTCGAGGAATGCGTTTTGGCTTTCGAAAAAGGACGAGAAGGCGCGTTTGATGATATGTATCGTCGCGTTCACAGTTTAAAAGGTTCGGGCAGTCAATTTGGATTATCTATCGTTACGTCAATTTGTCATCAATTTGAAAGTTTTCTTAGCAGTGGTGCGTTGACAACCGACGCATTAAGCACGAGTTTTGCGTTAAGTTATGTCGATTTACTAAAACGGGTATCTGAAGTTATCGGTTCAGACAACGCAAACTATCATGACATCGAACGTAGCTTGGAAGAATTAAGAAAATCAAGCATGCCAGCACGTGCGTCGGTTTTATTGATTGAACCATCTCCTTCTCGTCGTAAATTATGTCAAGGTGTTTTAAATTCATTGGGCGTGCGTGTTGTGATACAAGAACGTGGCATGACGGCTTTAGAACAATTATTACATGAACCATTCGATTTATTAGTCGCCGCGCGGGAATTACCCGATTTAAATACAGTCGCGGTTGTTTCAGCTTTGCGTGAATCGAATAGTCGCAATAAAAGCATTCCCGTTATTTTGGTGAGCAGTAATTCATCACCTGTTCCCACACATTTGAATATTAACGCCGTTTTAGCACGTGACGCGCAATTTATTCCTAATTTGTCACAAGCCGCTAGCACAATTTTACAATCCAAATAAATGAAGCAAAAAATAGGAAAAAGGTAAAAAGCGTAAATCGTTTTATCTTTTTCCTTGAATTTTTATCTCGTTATTTCTTCTATTTTTACTTTCTTCATGAACGTCAATTCTCAAAAACTTTCCAGCGCACGATTCGCGCAAGCCACTGATGCGTTTGTCGAAATTTTTACTGCCTCGGTCGATTTCGATAAACGCATGGCACAGCAAGATATTCAAGGCTCAATTGCTCACGCGACTATGTT
>DALYHZ010000206.1:0-4760 GCA_031970635.1 Methylococcaceae bacterium
CTTGCAGAGACCGTGCATCTACAAGCAGTCTCACTGTTATACGAGATTCCCGTGTACGAAACAGAGATTAAGGCACTGACAGCCCAAGGGCAACTTCTTCCTTCAATCCGACATGGTCTGAGCGTGCTAAAACGTCTGGGAATGTGTCTACCAGAAGAGCCGACGGCAATCGAGGTAGAGGAACACTTGGAGCGCACTTATGCGCTTCTTAAACAAAAATCTATTAAAGAAATTCCGAACTTTCCCCCCATGATTGCGCCTGAGCAATTGGCTTGCACTCGTATTCTGAGCGCACTCGGTGAACCCGCCTATGCTGGGTCACCACAATTCTTTTTAGTGTGGGCGTCGGAAATGGCGGAGCTTTCTCTACGATACGGGAACTGTGTAATTTCTCCTTTTGCCTATGCCGCTTATGCCTTGGCTCTTTGCGCTACGGGTCGGGAAATCGAAATGGGATCGAATTTGGCTAAAATGGCTCTCGCGCTAATTGAGCCGCTAGAAGCTAAGTCATTGCGATGTCGATTGTTGAATATTTACGGTTGTACGATTCAACCGTGGACAGAACACCTTCGAGACACGCTCGCTACGCTGAAAGAAGCTATTGACGCTGGGGCAGAATCTGGCGATTTTACGTCTGGCAGTTACGCCGCCTTTAATTCATGCACAGCTGCTTTTTTCATGGGGGAGCCGCTCGACAAACTCAATCAGCGGCTACCAATGAATATGGCGATTATTGCCAGCATGAAACAAACCTATATCTGGAACTGGGTCGCCTTTCACCTGTTAACAATTCAAATCCTACAAGGCGTGACAGATCATTCAAGTGAACTAAATTCATTTGATGAAAAACACTGGCTTACCTCAGCTAAAGAAGCAAACGATCGGTGTGGACTTGCTTATTACTCGCTTGGCAAACTGATTGTCTGTTATTTACTTGGCGAAAATTATTCTGGCGAGGCATTAAATTGTCTTGCTGAAGTAGAGGCTAATCAAGCAGGTTTTCAAGCCGCCTTTGCCGTGCCAGTTTTCTATTTATACGCATCGTTGACGCTTTTAAAACAAGACTCAAATCTGTCAGCCAACGATTGCGACAATATTCGCGAATATCGAAATAAACTCGAAAATCTAGCGCGTCTAGCCCCAATGAATTTTCAACATAAGAGTGATTTGCTTGCTGCTGAGTTAGCACGAATCGAGGGTGAAGATTGGCAAGCTGTGCGTTTGTACGAACGAGCAATCCTTGGGGCAAGAAAGAATGGATTTCTGCATGAAGAGGCTATTTCTCACGAACTAGCGGCGAGTTTTTATTTCAAACGCGATATGGAAGACACCGCACAGCACCATATACGCCAAGCACACGAGGGATACGCGAAATGGCAAGCATGGGCAAAAGTACGTGCTTTGGAAGCTAAATATCCACAATGGCTGATGCCTAACATCGGAGAATTTCCAGAGGTGGAAGCAAACGAGCTAGACATTAGCACGGTGATGAAAGCCGCGTACACCATCGCCAGCGAGATAGAGATGAATCGATTGTTGGCAGAGATGATGCGTATTGTTATTGAAAATGCCGGCGCGCAAAAAGGATTTTTGGTTCTGAACCGCGATGGAGTATGGCTAATTGCAGCTCAAGAAGAAATCGGCAAATCAGAAATAGAAACGTCTCTCCCAATTAGCTTGGATAAATGCGAGGTACTTTCTTCAGGAATCGTGAACTATGTAATTCGTACTAAAGAAAGTGTGACATTGGATGATGCGGTAAATCAGGGCGAGTTTATCAGCGATCCGTATATCAGACGTGAAAAAACAAAATCGTTGATGTGTGCACCGCTTCTGAGTCGGAGCAAATTGATTGGTGTTTTATATCTGGAAAATAACCTGACCACTCACGCTTTCACTGCAAAGCGAGTTCAACTTTTAAAAATGCTTCTTTCGCAAGCGGCAACTTCGCTGGAAAACGCGCTGGTCTACGAAGCATTGCGGGAAAGCGAGTCCAAGTATCGACGTATCATAGACACGGCCAACGAGGGAATCTGGGTTCTTGGACTAGATACTTTGACTACGTCTGTCAATGTCAAAATGACTAAAATGTTGGGCTATTCAACTGAAGAAATGATTGGACGACCTGTCACAGACTTTATGTTTGAAGAGGACGTACTCGATCATCTGAAAAAAATGGAAAACCGGCAAAAGGGAATATCAGAAAATTATGAACGTCGTTTCCGTCGTAAAGATGGTGAAGCGGTGTGGACTATCGCTTCTGCAACGCCTATTTTTGATACGGAGTATCATGCGCTTGGTTCGTTTGCGATGTTTACCGACATTTCCGAACGTAAACAAGCAGAAGAGGATCTTCAACATTATCGAGATCAATTAGAAGAAACCATCGCGCAACGTACAACCGAGTTACTTATGGCTCGAAATGCTGCTGAGGCGGCAAATAAGGCAAAAAGTATCTTCCTTGCCAATATGAGTCATGAATTGCGTACGCCGATGAATGCGATTCTTGGTTTTTCCAATGTGATGCGTCGTGATCCACAGCTGACCGAAAGTCAAAGAGAAAATCTCGACATCATTAACCGTAGCGGTGAACATCTCTTAAATCTAATTAACGATGTGCTAGAAGTTGCCAAAATCGAAGCGGGTCGCCTGCAATTGGAAGTTGCCGCCTTTGATTTAGGGGCGATGGTGCGTGATGTTACCGAAATGATGCAAATCCGCGCCCAAGAAAAAGACTTACAACTATTACTCGACCAATCCTCCGAGTTCCCGCGCTATATCAAAGGCGATGAAGCCCGCATTCGCCAAATTCTCATCAACTTAATCAATAACGCAGTGAAATTTACTGAGCAGGGTAGCGTAACTGTTTGCTTGGGGGTTAAAAACAACGCGCGTCAACATCTGTTAATTGAGGTGAAAGACACCGGTTCTGGTATCGCACCTGAAGACCAGTTGCGTCTGTTCGAACCTTTCGTACAGTTAGCAGACGGTGAAACGCAACAGGGCACGGGTCTGGGACTGACCATAACACGCCAATTTGTGCAAATGATGGGCGGTAACATTGTCATCGAAAGTACGTTGGGTAACGGTACGTTATTTCGCGTGGATTTACCGTTGGAGCTGGCAATTCCTGACGAAATCATCGGTTCAGAAACTTACAAAACTGGCGAAGTGGTTGGACTCATGCCTGGTCAACCCAAATATCGAATTATGATTGTCGAAGATCAGAAGGAAAATCAATTATTGCTTAGTCGACTCATGACTGACATCGGTTTAGAGGTGAAAATTGCAGATAACGGCAAACAATGTTTGGCATTGTTTCAAGAGTGGCATCCTGATTTGATTTGGATGGATAGACGTATGCCTGTAATGAACGGTCTGGAAGCGACTAAACGTTTGCGACGTTTACCTGATGGTCAAAAGGTAAAAATTGTCGCCGTTACCGCTTCGGCATTTAAAGAGCAACAACAGGAAATGTTAAACGCAGGCATGGATGATTTTGTGCGTAAACCTTACCGTTTCGAAGAAATTTATGAATGCCTTTCTCGGCAATTAGGTCTTAAATATGTCTATCATCGCAACGAAAGTGATAAGAAAATTAACGCCGTTGATTTAACCGAGCCTATGCTAAGCACCTTACCCATCACCTTACGAGAAGAATTTAAAGATGCTTTGATAGCGCTTGATTGTGAGCAGATTGAGACAATTATCAAGCAGATTGAAGAAACAGATGCTGTATTAGGTTATGCCTTATCTGCACTTACGGAACGTTTTGATTATTCCAAAATTCTTGAAATTTTAAATTCAATAAACGAAAAATAAAGGCTCAAAAGCGTTCTCATAACGTTCATTTCGTTCTCCTTATTGTCATTTTGTAGTAAACCCGACAAAAACCACTCAATTGTTCTACATAACCTGCTGTTTTCTGCGACAAATTACTTTAAATTCAAATAATTTCAAAGAGTTACCTTTTAATTTTTGCATGGCATATAGGTTGCATCGTCTAATCACAAAATCAATGCCAAACCATATTTAGGAGATTCAAATGATTACATTAACCGATGGCGCAATTAAAGCCGTAGAACGTTTTATCAGCAATTCTGATAAACCAACAGGTGGACTACGCATCGAAGTGACCGATGGCGGTTGTTCGGGTCTGCAATATGGTTTGCGTCTTGAAGCACAGCCGACCGAAAACGATTCTGTGATGGATTACGGCTCAATTAAAGTTTTCGTGGATGCAGAAAGTTTGCCTTCACTCGACGGCATGACGGTTGATTTTCTCGACAGCGTCGAAGGTTCAGGTTTTAAATTCACCAATCCGAATGCCGTGAAAAGTTGCGCGTGTGGCACATCGTTTTCAACAGGTAACAATGGTGGCGAAGCGAAATCTTGCACACCACACACACACTAAAGGGGAATTGCCATGTGGGATTATTCAGAAAAAGTTAAAGAACATTTTTTCACACCAAAAAACGCAGGTGCTGTCGTTGATGCGAATGCAATTGGCGAAGTCGGTTCGATTAGTTGCGGCGACGCGCTCCGTTTGACGCTTAAAGTGAACCCAGAATCTGAAATTATCGAAGATGCAGGTTTTCAAACCTTTGGTTGTGGTTCGGCGATTGCGTCCTCATCGGTTTTAACTGAAATCATCAAAGGCAAAACCTTAGATGAAGCCTTAAAAGTCACAAACCAAGACATTGCCAATGAATTAGACGGTTTGCCACCTGAAAAAATGCACTGCTCTGTGATGGGACGTG
>DALYHZ010000207.1:0-4750 GCA_031970635.1 Methylococcaceae bacterium
ATAATTTAAAGTTGTCCTTCTACATCTGTGTGTATCACAGCATGGCTAACGGCTTTGATTTCACTGTTTTGAATAGAAATATGTCTAACTTTATAAATAATCGAGGGTTGATATTTTGCGCACATCGCATTCCAAAGATTATGAATTTCAAAATAAGAGGTTTTTTCGATTTCAAAATTTAGCATCGTAATACCATCGGGTATGTCAGGAGTGCTTTTAAGATTAAACGTGTTATTACTCTGAAAAAAAGCAATCGTGGCAGTTAAAAACTTTAATGCTTCTTCGTAATCATCAAAACAGGCGGTGAACAGTAAATCAACGTTAAACTGGACAGGAGGGTTAATTTTTACGAAGTTATTATCTTGTGTGCGTTGTGACGCATTTTGAAATGGTTTGAAGGTGTCATAATCAAGATTGATTAACGTGATTACCATTTTATTCTGGTTTTTTTGCGGATAACTGCCGTCTTGACCAACTAAATGATTTAAAACGGCAACACTTTCGTCCAGATTAAAATGATTGACTAAATGTTGATCTAGCTTTTTTTTTATAAACACAAGTGCAGTTTGTATCATCAAATTGAAAACCGTGGCTATTAAATACGAAGAGGTTAATATCTGGCACTGCAAAAAAACATGTTGTATTGTATATTACGTTTTTCATAATCACCAATTCAATTTTGCAAAAAATTTAGCAATATTTTTCTTAATGATGTTTTCTTGAGCAAAAGTTAAGAAAATGAATTTGTCATCATGATAGAAAATTTTAATTTCTAATTTTTCATTCAAATATATGCATCCATTAACTGATAATTTGGCTACTTTTGGGCGACATGAAACGTTTTCTTTGCGTTATTCTTGGCTCACAAAAGGGTTTTGTTCCGTTCAAAAAAACTCCAATATTTTTTCTGATGACAATGCAACAATTGAACTAGGTGTTGGTAAAAACATGGTTCATGCCATTAAGTATTGGCTAAGAGCAAGTGACATGATTGAAGAAGTAAAAGGTAAGATTTCAGTCACTTCTTTAGGTGAACTGCTGTTGGATGAAAACGGCGCGGATCCCTTTCTCGAAGATGAAGCAACGCTTTGGTTAATTCATTGGCAAATTGCGACAAATGCTCACTTGGCAACGGCTTGGTTTTGGTTTTTCAATTGTTTTCATAAGGCTGAGTTCAGCAGTGATGAAGCAAAAAAAGCCCTGAGCAATTTTATTGTTGAACATTTTAAAGACAAGCATTATTCGATTAAAACGGTCCAACAAGAAGTCGTTTTACTTTTACGAATGTATGCACCGCTTAAATTAGTGGCGGGGAATTCACTTGATGAAATACTAGATGCACCTTTGGCAAATTTGAATTTAATTACCTATTCAGATGTGAATCACCTGTACTGTTCTGCACCTCAAATTAGAACAAATCTTCCTATTGAAATTATCGGTTTTGCAATTACTGAAATTTTTAATAATCGCAACGTGGTTGAAATGCCACTTGAAGAATTAGTGTGCAGTAAAAACCAAATGGTTTCGGTTGGCGCAGTTTTTCGACTAACAGAAAATGATTTAGTAGCAAAACTTGAATTACTTGTCGAAAAATATCACACCCTCTATCAGATTCGTGAAAAAGCCGGAAATCGTCAGCTTCACAAACTAAAAGAAATCCAATCTTCAGAATTTTTAAAGGATTATTACGAACATGCTCACAAAATGGATTAGTGTTGACACACATTATACGCGCTCAATTAATTTAGAGCGTGACACAAATTCTTTAGATGTTTTACAAGCCTATATCCCAACGACACGCACGGTGTTAATGCTTGAAAAAATTATTCAGACATTTGAAAAACAAAATACACCACGTTCATGGTCGCTGATTGGCTCGTACGGTAGCGGAAAATCTTCTTTTGCAAATTTTTTAAGTCATTTGTTAAATAAAAAAGATAGAACGGTTGCCATTTCTATTTTGGCAAAAATAAATACCGAATTAGCACAAAAATTTGAAGCGTTGCAAGCTACAACGTCTCGAGGACATCTCGTCATTTTGCTGACAGGTAGCCCAGCATCGCTCACGCACGCTTTAGTCCACGCAATGCACCAAGCCGCGCAAAATTTTTTTGGAAAAAAACACCCTATTATTCGACAACTTTTCACTGCCACAAAAGATAAACAAAACACGCGCAATATCATCGAGTTATTTAAAAAATTACAAACCGCCGTCATTGATGTAAACGGTTCAGGCATTTTGCTCATTATTGATGAATTAGGAAAATTTTTAGAATACGAAGCTCGTCATTCCAGTTCAAATGAAATTTATTTGTTGCAGGCAATTGCAGAATTTGCAGAAAAAGAAAGTAAGGCAAATTTACTTTTCGTTGTGTTAATGCACCAAGAGTTTGAGCAATATGCCAAAGGTTTTGGAAACCATTTGCGAAATGAATGGCAAAAGGTTCAAGGTCGGTTTGAAAGTGTCAATTTTTCAGAATCCTCTGAGCAAACACTGCGAATTATTGCTACCGCTTTTAAAAACACCTTAAATCAAAATAAAACGCACCTCATTAAACAACATGTTGAAAAAATAGCGTGTGTACTTGTTGAACAAAATGCGTTACCAAAGGGGTTAGACGTGACAATGGCAAAGGAATTATTTGCACAATGTTACCCATTACATCCGTTGTGTTTACTGATTTTACCGGTGTTGTGTCAAAAAGTGGCACAAAACGAGCGTACACTTTTTAGTTATTTAGGTAGCACAGAATTACATGGCTTTAAAGACAGTTTGCAACGCTTACATGCAATTGGTGAGTGGATTTTGCCGTGGGAAATTTTTGATTATTTCATTCAAAATCAGCCTCTGGCAACACTTGACCATGCGATAAATCGCCGCTGGATTGAAGTTGTCAGTGCATTAGAACGATTAGGTGATGCTGAAAATCATCATCAACAATTACTTAAAAGCGTTGGATTATTCAACATTATCGGTTCTCAAAGCGGTTTTAAAGCCAGTCGAGAGTTGCTTCAATTTTGTTTACCTCAAAATGAAAAAGTGGAGGAAACACTTGATTATTTAAAGGCAAAATTTTTGTTGCAATTTAGAAAATACAACAGTGAATTTCGCATTTGGGAAGGTAGCGATTTTGATCTAGATACCGCTCTTGAAGAAGAAATCCAACGCGCCGGTTATGACAGCCTTGCTGAAATTTTAAATAAACGAAAATCGCTGTTGCCGATTGTCGCCAGAAAATATTCCATTGATAACGCTACCTTGCGTTATTTTCAGCTCTTTTATGTGGACACACAAAATAAAGATACTTTACCTACGACTTTACAACCGCAACTGATTTTTTGTTTAGCGCAAAATGCAGAAGAATTGATTGAATTTGAAAACTGGATTTTAGCGTCTGCGTCACCGCTTAACATTTACGTTTTGCAAAATAGTAACGCGCAAAATTTGACAAAAATTATTTCAGAAGTGGTTGCACTGGAAAAAATTGAACGAGAAAACCAAGCGTTAAATAGTGATCCAGTTGCGCAACGCGAATTTAAGAACCGTTTAAATCATACCGTAGCGCAAGAAATGAAATTATTGCGTGATTTTTTGGATTATCCTGAAAATTACCGTTGGTTTCATAATTCTCAATCCCTTAATATTTGCAATCGCCGCACATTGCAAGAGGCATTATCAAAAACGTTAGAGGCGATTTATCCGCATACGCCCATCATTAGAAATGAGCTAATAAATCGAGATAAACCTTCATCACAGGCAATTGGCGCAAGAAGCCGACTTGTGAATTTATTACTGACGAAAAGTGATTGTGAGGATTTAGGTATCGAATCGTCTAAATTTCCACCTGAAAAAGCGATCTATCGCGCAATATTTAAAAAAACTGGGCTTCACCAATTCAAAGACGGGCGATGGCAATTTCAAGCACCGACACCTGATAACCACGACAATTTTTATGCGGCTTGGGAAAAAATTGGACAAATCATTCAATTACAAAATCGGTGTCGCGTTTCTGAAATTTATGATGAATTGATAAAACCGCCCTTTGGTATTAAAGAAGGCGTTTTACCTTTATTGTTTGTCGCGTATTACCTTGTAAATTATCGTCATCTGGCAATGTATGAAGGTGATATTTTTTGTCCTGTCATGCAAATTGAGCATTTTGAAGTGCTAATTAAACGCCCTGAATTGTTTAGTGTTGAAGGATTTGCAATGCAAGGCATTCAAGCTGACTTATTTAATCAATATTTAAAAACATTGATTGGCAAAATATCAGATAACAGTACCTTACTTGATGTCATCAAGCCTTTGGCAAAATTTATCACGTCTCTTAATGCTTACACATTACACAAAAAAGACTTTTCACCGCAAACCCTCGCTGTTTTAGCCGCATTTCATGAAACGCAACGTCCAACAGAATTACTGTTTACTTTATTACCACAAGCGTGTGGTTTTACACCGTTTACGCAAGACACATTAGAATCAGCCACGCCCAAAGAATTTTTAGAAGTTTTAGTTCAGCATTTGAAAATATTGCAACAAGCCTATCCTGACTTGCTTGAAGAATTTAAAAATGCGCTTTGCCGTGCATTACAAATGCCTGAATCGTTAGAAACATCGCAATTACGAGAAACCGTTAAACGTTTTTCGGGTTTAGACAAATTCACCAAAGATGCAACCGATTTAAATGCCTTTATTATACGTTTGCAAAATCCTTCTGAGACGGATGACGCATGGTTAGAATCGCTTGGC
>DALYHZ010000208.1:0-2759 GCA_031970635.1 Methylococcaceae bacterium
AAAACAAACCGTCAAAGAAGCATTTGCTAACATAAATTTACAACTGTTCTATATCGAGGATTTCTTGATCTTGATAACGGGCATGAATTTTTAATACCTCATCCCACACCCGAAAAAAAGCCTCGAGACATTGAGGATCGAAATGTTTACCGGATTGTTCTTTTAAAAATTGCACTGCATCATCTAATGCCCATGCTTTTTTATAAGGGCGTGCCGATGTTAACGCGTCAAAAACATCCGCAACGGCGACAATGCGCCCATAAAGTGGAATGTTGTCACCTTTTAACGCATTCGGATAACCTGTCCCGTCAAATTTTTCATGATGATTGAGTGCCATCGTCGCGGCGGTGCGAAGTAACAAGGAATCACTATCACATAAAATACTATAACCTACGGCGGCATGTTGTTTCATGATGATAAATTCTTCATCTGTTAATTTTCCTTGTTTTAATAAAACAGCATCTGGTGTGGCGACTTTTCCAATATCGTGCATAGGCGCGGCTTCTAAAATCAATTCCTGTTCAGCTTCTGAAAGATTTAATTCCCGCGCAATCAATCGCGAATAATTTGCCATACGCAATAAATGTTGCCCTGTTTCAGGATCACGATGCTCGGCGGCTTTAGATAAACGTAAAACCATTTCTTTTTCACGCGCCATCAATTCGGCTGTGGCGCGTTTAATTTCTATTGCAAGCCACGCCGCGCGGTCAGAAAGTTCAAGTTGTGTGTGTCTTAATGCTAAAAGATTTCGCACACGCGCTAACAATTCTGTTTTATCAATCGGTTTATTTAAAAAATCATGTGCGCCTAATTCTAATGCGCGATGCCGCACATCATTTTCAGTGTCCGCCGTCACCATCACAATAGGAATTTCTTTATAACCGTCAATGATGCGAAAACGTTCGATAAATTCCAATCTATCTATGAAAGGCATCATGTAATCCAGTAGCACTAAATCTGGTTCATTGGTTTGACACCATTCCATTGCTTTTATCGGGTCATCAAAACAAACAGAGTCAATGGTCTCGTCTACTTTTTTAAGCAAGTAACGAAACAACGTCAGATTAGTCGCATTATCATCAACAATGAGTACTCGGGGCATAAAAAATCCTATTTTCTGTTTTCGACAAAACGTTTAGCGCGTTCTATTTCGTTTTGAATTTCGAGCATCAATGCGTCAATAACACGCCAATCTTGTTGTGATGCAACCTCTTCAAGTTTTTTTGCTAAAGAGGCTAAAAAGGTCGCGCCAACATTAAAAGCTGAACCTTTAATTTCATGAGCTACTGCTTTAATATTGCCCGCACGTTCGGTGACAGCAGTGGTTAACTTAATTTTCAAGGGGTCAAGGGAATCATAAAAAACCTCTAATAATTCATCAATAATTTCATCATCGTCACCGAATAATTCCGTCATTCGCGCCATTTCGATTGGACAATCAGGCTTTTTATCATCTGTCGCATTATCTGTTTTATGAAACGCATCCTGAGAGATCTTAGGCATCCACGTTTTTAAAACAGAAGCTAAAATATTAGCGTTAATGGGCTTTGTTACATAATCATTCATGCCTGCATCTAAACAGCGTTCTTTATCACCAAGCATCGCATTTGCTGTCATGGCAATGATGGGCGTACTTTTTTTCTGGGCATTTATTTCATAATCGCGAATAGCACGAGTGGCTTCAAAGCCATCCATAATTGGCATTTGACAATCCATGAGTACTAAGTCGTATGATTCATTTTTCAAAATATCAAAGGCTTGTTGCCCATCATTTGCAACATCCGCATTCACGCCCATTTTTGCTAACAAACGAATCGCAATTTTTTGATTTACAACATTATCTTCAACCAATAACAAACGCCGATGTGTTAATACCGAATCTTCTAGCGAATCTATCGAGAAATGTGGATGTTCCGTTGTATTTTTTTCTGTCGAATCATAATACTGAAAAATCTCAATCAAACTATTAAATAACGTTGATTGTTTTACGGGATTGGTTAAAACATGATTAGCACCACTTTCGTATAATTCATGGCGCACACTTGATTCACGCGACGATTGGCAAACGATGATAGGTAATGTTTGAAGCATTTCTTGTGCGCGAAGGCTTCGAATCGTATCAAGCAGTTCACTTACCGAAAGTCCTGCCAATAAAATGGCTTCATATGGTTTACCTGCCACTTGCGCTCGCTGTAACAACGTTTTTGTCTCCGTTAAATCTTCACTTGTTTGCACGGATAATTCCCACGCTTGTAAATACGATAAATAAATATCGTGATGTCCAGCGTGATGCCCTAAGACAAGCATTAAACGGTTTTTAACTTTGGAAACATCGATGTCATCGGCTTGAATAGGTGCAACTTCTAATGGTAATTCCACCCAAAAGGTAGCACCTTCGCCTAAAATACTGTCTAAACCAATGCGACCGTGCATAAGTTCGACTAATCTTTTACAAATCGACAAACCTAAACCTGTCCCACCATATTTGCGTGTTGTAGAACCATCGGCTTGTGAAAAGGGTTGAAATAAACGTTGCTGTGCTTCAGGAGCAATACCAATACCGTTATCACTGACTTCAAAACGTATCCATGCCATGCCATCCGTTTTATTTTGTAAAAAGACTTTCGCCATTACCGTACCTTCTGCAGTAAATTTCACAGCATTGCTAAGGAAATTTAGCAGAATTTGCCGCAATCGCATCGGGTCGCCAATTAAACGATTAGGAATTTTTGGATCAACATAGCTAATTAACGATAATG
>DALYHZ010000208.1:2769-4746 GCA_031970635.1 Methylococcaceae bacterium
CACGCGTCGAAACCACATCGGTACTGCCTTCTAACACCTGATTAAGTGAAAATTCAATTTGTTCAATTTCTAATTGTCCAGCTTCGATTTTTGAAAAATCCAAAATATCGTTAATAATGCCTAAAAGAGCATTAGCAGAACTTTTTACGATATGTGAAAATTCAAATTGTTCATCATCTAATGGCGTGTCAAGCAACAAATCCGTCATGCCAATAATACCATTCATCGGTGTGCGAATCTCGTGACTCATGGTGGAGAGAAAATCTGATTTTAAACGCGAGGCTTGTTCGGCGGCTTCTTTGGCTTTCGTTAATTGCTGTTCTATCATTTTCTGCATGCTAATGTCACGAAAACAAGCGACTGATCCAATTAACGCACCTTCATCAAGTAAAGGCGCACCGACCATACTAACAGGAATAGCACTCCCATCTTTATGAAAAAACACTTCATCGTCTGAGCGGTATGTTTTGTTATCGCGCATACTTAAAGCAATCGGACATTCTTCAAAAGACAACAACATGCCATCTGCACGATGATGATGAATAAAATTATGAACATTTTTACCGTTCATTTCTCTAAATGTCCAACCTAACATGCGTTCAGCTTCGGCATTCAAGTAGGTTAAATTTCCTTTTGCATCTAACGTGTAAACGCCATCGCCCAAATTATTCAAAATCGTTCGTTGCCATTCCTCAGCTTTATGAGCCGCCGCTTCCATTTCGACTTGCGCGGTAATATCCGTACGCATCGAAATATAACGTTCAATATTGCCATCCGCATCAAGAAATGGCACAACTGTCGAACTTACCCAATAAGTTTTACCGCTTTTCGTTCGATTACACACATTGCCATGCCATGATTTCTTACTCGAAATGGTTTGCCACATATCAGTAAAAAATGCTTTTGAATGATAGCCTGAATTGAGTAAATGATGGTCATTACCAACTAATTCTTCCGACGTGTAGCCGCTTATGTCACAAAACTTTTGATTAACATATAAAATTTTGCCAGATTTGTCAGAAATACTGACAATTGCATGTTTATCCATGGCAAATTTTTGGCGTTCTAATTCGTTTAAGGATTCGTGCAACAATAAATTTGATTTTTCATAACGTCGGATCGCTAAAATAATTCCCACGAGTAACAAAAAAATCAGCGCACCCAACAAAACACGATAACGAATCGCAATTTGCATATCACGCTCAATCATTACATTGTTTTGATGTTCAATATTATTTAGCGCATTATTCATGTCTGACTTATTTAGCTCACTGATAATGTTGTCTAATAACATGATACTTTCTAATACGATTTGAGCATGTTTTAAAAAACGAGTGGTTAAATCGCTGTTGCTTTTATTTTGATTTTTCTCTTGTTTGGTTAATGTACTAATGGATTCGAGAACGTTTTTTTTCAACTCATTATCGCTGGGATTAAGATTGTAAAGCACCAAATCATTAAGTAATTGTTCGAAAATAGCCCTGTCGTCTAAACGTGATTTTGTCTCATTTGATTGTCCGTAATGACGATGCAGATAATTTAATGAATTCCATAAAACAGCCGTTTCTGATTTTATGATTTCTAAACTTTCTTCTTTGTACTTTGCCAAATTTAAGTATTGCACAATGGAATTTTCAAGCGCGTTATGTTGCTGATTATGATTTAAGCCATTTACGATGTCGTTTAAAACATTTCTGGGGGCGCGTGTTTTTTGTAAATCAATGTTAATGACATCATAATTAACAAAAGTGGAGTGCAACTGTATTTTTGAAAAATCTTGATTTAATTCACAATCCAAAATTTTTAAATTAAGAACTGTATCGTTGATAATTTTATGTTGGGCATAATGTTCGGGTTCAATATGCAAAAAACTCCACAAAAGAATCGTGGCAGTGCTGACAATTGAAAAAAATTTAATCGATTTCATTTCAATACAGCAGGTTTTTGACCCGTCAGCGAATTTAAAAATGCTTCAAT
>DALYHZ010000209.1:0-4702 GCA_031970635.1 Methylococcaceae bacterium
GACGGTTGGGGTGGCGGTTTGGCAATTGGCAAAATGCTCAACGAACATTTTAATATTGAGTTAAAAGGTTTCTATCAAAACTTGGGCAATGTTTCGCCAACTTTGTTCGGTGCGAATTCCGGTGATGTTGATATGGCTGGCGGCACGGCAGATTTGCAATACTATTTCTTTCGCGACAAATTTTCACCTTATGCTGTTGTAACAGCTGGTGCGGCAAATACCAGTGCGCCAGGTGGCAGTAATCATGTTGGATTTATCGGTGAAACGGGCTTGGGGTTTACCTACGAACTTTGTGACCATTTGTTAGTTCGTAGTGACGTGCGTTATCGTTACAACAATAATTTCAATTCTGTTTACAGCGGCGCAAGTAGCGACGATTTTCATGATATGACTGTCAATGTCGGTTTTGTCGTGCCATTCGGTGAAAAAGCCCCCAAACCTGAACCTAAAATTGAATTACCGGTTGTTAAACCCACACCTGTTGCTGATTGCTCAACACGCGATGATGATGGCGATGGCGTAAATAATTGTTTGGATCAATGCCCAGGTACAATTGCAGGCAGTAAAGTCGATGCGCACGGCTGTCCGATCAGTTTAGAAATCAAAGGCGTACAATTTAAATATGATTCAGCAGAATTAACACCTAATGCCAAAGTAATTTTAGACGGTGTTGCCAACAGTTTAATTGCTTATCCACAAAAAAATGATTTAGAAGTTCAAGGTCACACCAGCAGTGAGGGTACAGATAAATACAATTTGCGTTTATCACAACAACGTTCACAATCAGTGGCTAATTATTTGAAACACAAAGGCGTTACCAATAAATTAACAGCGCACGGTTATGGTGAAAGCCAACCCATTGCAGACAATAGCACTGAGGCAGGTAAATCAAGAAACCGCCGCGTGGAATTGATTTGGATGCCTTAAAATAAAAAAATTTGAAATATAAAAAAACCGCCTATTTGGCGGTTTTTTTGTGCGCGACGAAATTAGCTTCTGTTATCATTAGGTGACGTTAAAATAATAACAATGTGTTGAAGGATAAGTGCATGAGAGGTTTGTTTTTACCTGCTATTACGTTGATGAATAAACTCGGCTACACCAAAAAATTCTTGGTGTTGGGGTTGATTTATCTCGTAGCTATCGTCGTGATGTTTGTTAGTTTATACAGTAATTTCTCACACGTTATAAACTCGACACAACGCGAATTGCACGGTATTACGCTCATTAAACCGCTCACGCAAGCCATGCAATCCATTCAAGAGTATCACAGTGCAGGTGTTATCACGCACGATGGTTTTGTGCGCGATGAACAGATGAAAGCTGAAAATGAATTGATAAAAAAAATGACGCTTATCGAACAACGTTTGCCCAGTGATACATTGTTAAATCATGACAATACGTTGCTAAATAAAGAATGGCGCAGTATTAAAGGAAATTGGCATCGCGTTCGTTTGAAAAGTGAAACATGGACTGTCGAACAAAACTTTGCCGCACACGTTGAATTGCTAGACCAATTACAACAATTCAAAGAAATGCTTGCTGATTATTATGTTCTAACGTTTGATGCGGAAACGGATGCCCATTATTTAACCGACATCGTGCTTAAAAAATTACCTGATGTATTAGAAAAACTCGAACAACTGCAATCACTTAGTACAACTGCTTTTGTCACAAAACAATTATCTGAAAATCAGAAAAATAATATTTTGGTACTCATTGCGGAATTAAATCAAAGTCTTAAAACCGTTGATATGATTCTTGAAAAAACAGGGCGTGCAAATCCGATGTTGCAACCTTTAATGAACAATGTGGCAAAAGAAGTATTAAGAAGTGTTTTACAAATCACAAATGTTGTTCAATCAGATGTTTTATCTCAACGTTTCCAACTCGCGCCTCACGATTTCTTTGCCTTAAACATGCGAGTTATTAACAAAATTTATTCGCAAAGTTATGAAACGTTATTACCATCTTTAGAATCCCTTTTTGAGCAACGTATTCATGCAGCAAAAAAATCGTTATTTTTCAGCATCGGTAGCGCAATTTTGTTGTTTATCATCGCTCAATATTTTTTTATTGGTATTTATTATGCGACCGTTGGAAATATTCGTTCATTAGTAAATTCGGCACAAAAAATTGCCTATGGCAATTTATCCGCCCGCATTCACTTAGATACGCAAGATGAATTAGCCTTAGTGGCTGAAAACTTTAATGCCATGACGGCTAGTTTCCAGCGATTGCTTGCCTTACACGATGAAAATGAAAGCCGTTTGCATGACAGCGAAGCACATTTACGCGCATTGATTAAAGCCATTCCCGATTTAATTTGGTTAAAAAATAAAGAAGGGGTGTATTTGTCGTGTAACGCAATGTTTGAACGGTATATCGGTGCAAAAGAAGCCGATATTATCGGCAAAACAGACTACGATTTTGTAAGCAAAGCATCAGCCGATTTATACCGAGAATATGATCAAAAAATCATGGCGACAAATGCAGTACATGTCACCGAAGAAAATATCGTGTTTGCCGATGATGGGCGGCAAGCCTTCATGGAAACAATCAAAACACCGTTGCATGATAATGATGGCAATATCATTGGTGTATTAGGAATTGCCAGAAATATTACTAAACGCAAAAAAGCCGAAGATTCGTTGCGTAAATTTTCGCTTGCCGTGGAACAAAATCCTTGCGCGATTGTGATTACGGATTTAAATGCAAAAATTGAATATGCCAATGCCGCTTTTACAAATACAACCGGATATAACTTGCATGAAGTGTTAGGACACACGCCAAATATATTAAATTCAGGCAAAACGCCACGAAACGTATTTAAACAGTTATGGAAAACTATCTGCCAAGGCGACATGTGGAAAGGTGAACTCATCAATCGTCGTAAAGATGGTAGCGAATACATTGAATGGGCATTGATTACGCCTGTGCGCCAACCAAATGGTGAAATCAGTCATTATTTAGCAATTAAAGAAGACATTACCGAACGCAAACAACTTGAAATTGAACAACGCATTGCATCTATTGCCTTTGAATCGCAAGAAGGTATTCTCATCACAGATGCAAATAATATCATTATCCGTATCAATCGCGCTTTTACCACAATTACCGGTTACAGTGCTGAAGAAGTGATTGGACAAACCCCTCGTTTATTAAAATCAGAACTGCAAAATGATGAATTTTATCGAAAAATGTGGCGTAAATTGTTACATAGTGGTTCGTGGCAAGGTGAAATATGGAATCGCAATAAAAACGGCGAGGACAATCCTCAATGGCTCACCATTACTGCTGTAAAAGATGAAAATAAACAAACCACACATTATGTGGCAACATTAGTCGATATTACCGAATATAAAATTGCAGAAGAAAAAATCAAACATCTTGCCTTTTATGATTCGCTGACAGGACTTGCTAATCGACGTAAATTGTTGGAACGTCTAAATCATAGTATTGCCATGTGTGATCGAGAAAATCTACAACTTGCGGTATTGATGATGGATTTGGACCGCTTTAAAGCCGTAAACGACACGTTAGGACATTTGGCAGGCGATGAATTACTTAAACAAGTAGGTGAGCGTATCACGGCACGATTACGCGCCACGGATATGGTGGCAAGATTAGGTGGCGATGAATTTGTAGTACTGCTTGAAGATATTACCAATCAAGATGATGCCGCTCGCGTTGCCACTGAAATCGTGGCAGATTTAACTGCGCCATTTCACCTCACTCAAAGCAACGATGTACGAATTGGTGCAAGTATCGGTATCACGCTTTACCCGCAACACGGTTCAACCCCTGAATCGTTAATGGATAATGCGGACATTGCACTCTATCAAGCTAAAGATAATGGGCGTGGTTGTTTTGCATATTTTTCTGAAAGTTTAACGCAAGCCGCGCGGGAACGTTTAGATTTAGAAACACGTTTACGTCGTGGTGTTGAACAAGGTGAATTGTGCGTTTTTTATCAAGCACAAGTTGATATTGGAAGCGGTAAAATCGTCGGAGCTGAAGCCTTAATACGTTGGCAAGATGCAGATAATGGCTTAATTCCTCCCTATAAATTTATTCCAATTGCCGAAGAAACAGGCTTAATTCTTAGCATTGGTGAATGGGTATTGCGTGAAGTGTGCCGACAAGGCAAAACATGGTTAGATGCGGGCTTTGCGCCTATTCGATTAGCGGTAAATGTGTCGCCATCTCAATTCAAACGCTGCGACATGGTGAAATTGGTCAAAACCGTTTTAGCTGAAACGAACTATCCCGCTGAACTATTAGAATTAGAATTAACCGAAAGTGGTTTAATGGAACATCAAGAAGCGGTTATCGGTATTCTAAATGAGTTGCGTATGTTAGGCATTCATTTAGCTATTGATGATTTCGGTACGGGTTATTCATCATTGGCATATTTAAAACGTTTCCCATTGGATGTGTTAAAAATTGACAAAAGTTTTATCGAGGATATTCCGCACCATAGCGACGACATGGCAATTGCCTCAGCGATTATTTCAATGGGACAAACGTTAGGTTTTAAAGTATTAGCCGAAGGTGTGGAAACGACAGCACAATTAGACTTTTTACAGCTTAAAGGTTGTGACATTTATCAAGGCTACATCAAAAGCAAACCTATTCCTGCAAATGAGTTTGTGGAATTATTGATTAAATGTAAAACGAATCAACCTTTCAAAAACTGATA
>DALYHZ010000210.1:0-2716 GCA_031970635.1 Methylococcaceae bacterium
GAGCAAGATTTACTGAGCAAAAATAACGGTTATGCTGCAGAAAATCGGACGTATTTCCAGGAACACGGTATTTTCGCGTTGAATCTAGTTTCAAGTCCAGGTGCAGGTAAGACAACGTTACTTGTTGAAACCATTAAAGTGTTAAAAGAACGTTTTCCCATCGCTGTAATTGAAGGGGATCAACAAACTGAACACGATGCAAATCGTATTCGCGCAACGGGTGTTCCCGCTTTGCAAATCAATACCGGTCGTGCTTGTCATTTAGACGCTCACGGTATTGGTCATGCGGTACAAACTTTAGGCGTACAGGACAACAGTTTTTTAGCCATTGAAAACGTGGGCAATTTAGTGTGTCCATCGTCATTCGATTTGGGTGAAGCGCATAAAATCGTGGTGCTTTCTGTTACCGAAGGTGACGACAAACCATTGAAATACCCCGATATGTTTCATGCCGCAGATTTGATGATTATTAACAAAATCGATTTGCTGCCTTATGTTGATTTTGATGTAGCACGCTGTATTGATTTTGCGCGGCAAGTTAATCCAACGATTCAAATTCTGCAACTCTCTGCGACAAAAGGCGATAATTTTTCAGCATGGACGGATTGGCTCACAGCGCAAATTCAGTGATTATTTAAGATTTAGCGGCTTTTAATCGATTTGAAAGCCGCGTTCCCAATCGTTGACATGGCATTTCAAAATAATGAAATGACAACGCAGAAAAACCAAATACTAAAACTAAATAACACATAGTTTGCCACCACACCGTATTTTTGTAATACGCCGTAGCGAGTTCTTGCCATAAATAAACACTGTACGAAATTCGCCCTAAATAACTCAAACTGCTATTTTCAAAAATGTGCTTAATCCAGCCTAAATGTGTCGGCGTGCCAAAAACAATAAGTTGAATCAATATTGGATAACACAAGATTTTAAGCAGCATATCCGCGTTATTTGGCAACCATAAAATTAAATTCATTAAAATAATGACCGCCATCAGCCAAAATGAAAATGGCAACAAACGTAATCGCTGCATCCAATTTTCGGGTAACAATGCGCTACAACATCCCGTTAATAAAAACAAAAAGTAAGTGCAATAATCCGCCCAAAACGGCTGTTTAAAATAAATTAACGTCAACGCACAGGCTATTAAAATGCCTATCGCCGCTAAAATACGCATTTGTTTATTGCCTCGCCACGCCCATAAAAATAACAGTGGAAATAACAAATAAAATTGCTCTTCATACGCAAGTGACCAAGTGTGTCCCGCAAACCACGAACAGCCTTTTTCAAATGGTAAATTACATAAAAATGCCGCAGACGTTAAAACTTGCCAGCCACTAATACCAATCATTCCAAAGGCACTAAGTAACATCATACCCGCCAAGTAAAACCACAATGGCGGCACAATCCGAAAAAATCGACGAGTACAAAACGCGCTTAAACAAATTCGTCCCGTTGTATTTTTTTCAGAACATAATCCCATGCAAATCACAAAACCGCTGATACTGAAAAAAATCAACACGCCTAATTCGCCAAAACGTTCGATTTGCAACGAATAAGTTTCAATTTGTGACCAATATTTATCTACGCCACTAAATAACAAAAAGTGTTCTTGGATCACGAGCATAACGGCAAAAAACCGCCAAACATCTATATGTTCAATACGTTTAACTGCCATAAATCATCCTTGTTTAAATGGTAATACCAACAATGTCTAACTGCTGAATTTTGTCACGCGCGTAATCAAATAACGCTTTGGTTGTCGACGCATCTGCACCTTGTTCTTGTAACGCTTTGACACGTCGTACATAATCGTTCAGCGTTAAACTTGCGCCATGTTCAGGTTTCACAAGTTGCGATACACAAAACTCGCGCCACTTACGCCATTCTTCACCTGTTAATGTATTGGGATAATTTCGCGCTCGATAACGAAACAGCATTTCGGGCAATCGAGCATCATCATAATGAAATGAAAAAGTCGCTAACTTTTCAGGCGCAAGATTACGAATTTGCGTCATCGCTTTTTTATCCACCGCAGAAAAAAAACCGCCACTATACAACGCTAAATCCACATCCACAGGTGTTGTAGTCTTTTCATAAGGTTTATTGAAAACAACGCTCAGTTTTTCGACTAAATCATGAGTCGCTCGCAATTGCTCACTGTGTTTTAAACACGCATCGACATCAAGTCCTAAACGTTGCACATCTTCTGCGCGTAAAACCGACATCGGCGCAAGCACAGGGCATTTATTGATATGAACGGTTTTTAGTGGAATTCGCGCCACGTTTTCGGGCAAATCGTTTATCGCTACAAATAGCCGTTGTTTTATTTCTTCGGCAGATAAGGCAAGTAATGGCGCAGGGGCAACACTTAAATCATAAACAATGACTTCATTCGCATTTGTCGGATGCACACACAGCGGCAATACAATGGCTAAACAATTTTTTGTTGCTGGATACATGCCTGAAATATGAATAACGGGCGTGCCAGTGCCAACAGCGAGTAATTTTAAGGCTTGCGCTTTAGTGCGATATTCAAATAGAAATTGAAACAAACGCGGCTGTGCTTGACGTAATAAATGCGCGAGTGACAACAAAGCATAAACATCCGCAAGTGCATCATGCGCGTTGGCATGTTGAATATGATTGGCGACGGTAAGTTGATCCAATCTAAAAACCGGCTTTCTTTCATCGTCATACACCCAGTTAAAAC
>DALYHZ010000210.1:2726-4698 GCA_031970635.1 Methylococcaceae bacterium
GTCAGGGCGCAATGCCTGTGCTGCTCGAAAAACATCAAGTAAATCCCAGCGAGAATTGCCGTGTTGCCATTCGCGTTCATACGCATCATAAAAATTGCGATACAAACTGTGACGCGTCACTTCATCATCAAAACGAATCGAGTTATAACCTAAACTACAAGTGTGTGGTTGCGCCAATTGTTCATGAATTAAACGCATAAATTCCGCTTCACACACGCCTTTTTCGTTTGCCAATTGCGGCGTAATACCGGTTAATAAACACGCTTCGGGGTGTGGCAGAATATCCAAACTTAATTTGCAATAAATCGAAACTGGCTCATCAATAACATTGAAATTTAAATCGGTTCGTACGCCAGCGAATTGCAAGGGACGGTCTTTTTGCGGATGTGTGCCGGTAGTTTCGTAATCGTGCCAAAAAAGAGAATGCGTCATGAAAAATACAAAAATTCGTCAATTCAAAAAAGTGTCACATGATAACCGCTTATTCGCTAAACACTGAGCAGTAATCATTGTTATAATTTTGCCTTTTCAAACCAACCTGTTAACTCACCATGCAAACCGTTGATACCTTAATTCATGCTCGTTGGATTATTCCAATCGAACCCGAACACACCGTTTACGAATACCACAGTTTGGTAATTCAAGCAGGAAAGATTTTAGATTTATTGCCCACTGGACAAGCGAAAACACGTTATCAAAGTGATAACACAATTGAATTAAACACACATGCGCTCACCGCAGGTTTTGTGAATGCACACACGCACGCGGCGATGACGTTAATGCGTGGCATTGCTGATGATTTACCGTTGATGGATTGGCTACAAAATCATATCTGGCCACTTGAACAAAAATGGATGAATGAAGAATTTGTCCGAGATGGAACGGATTTAGCCATTGCAGAGATGTTGCGTGGCGGGACGACCTGTTTTAACGATATGTATTTTTTCCCTGAAGTCGCTGCAAAACAAGCCATTCAACGTGGTATTCGCGCCAGTTTGGGTTTAGTTGTGGTTGATTTTCCCACTGTTTGGGCGCAGCACAGCGGAGAATACATTGAAAAAGGCGTGTCGCTTTATCACGAGTTGCTAGCCGCCGAATTGATTAGCACGTTTTTCGCCCCGCACGCGCCATATACGGTTTCCGATGAACCGTTGAAACGCATTAACGAGTTAGCGAAAGGTTTTGAGTTGCCGGTTCACATTCATTTGCACGAAACCGAACATGAGGTGGAATCAGCTTTATCGCAAAATGGTCAGCGTCCGATGCAACGTTTGCACGACTTAGGTTTAATCAATGATTCGCTCAGTGCTGTTCATGCCACGCAATTAAATGATGAGGAAATTGCTTTACTCGCAAAAGTTGGCGCAAGTATCGTGCATTGTCCCGAATCGAATTTGAAATTAGCGAGTGGTTTTTGTCCGGTGGCGCAATGTTTAGCAGCAGGCGTGAATGTGGCATTAGGCACAGATGGCGCAGCGAGTAATAACGATTTAGATATGCTCGGTGAAATGCGAACCGCTGCGTTACTTGGCAAAGCGGTTGCGAAAAATGCCAGTGCCATTCCTGCGATGACCGCGTTACGCATGGCAACAATTAACGGTGCGAAAGCCTTAGGTTTAGAAGAGAAAATTGGTTCATTAGAAATTGGTAAAGCTGCTGACGTGATAACGATTGATTTGAGTGAATTGGAAACACAACCGTTGTATTGCCCGATTTCACAAATCGTTTATGCAGCTAGTCGTCACCAAGTCACGGATGTTTGGGTCGCGGGTGAGCATTTATTAAAATCGCGCCAACTCACTACGTTTGAGATGCGCGAACTTAACGCCATTGCCGCGAAATGGCAGGCGCGTTTACAGGGAGAATAATTCATGACCGCCAATATTTTTAATGACATTCCTACGCATGTGCCTCAAGAAGTATTCACGCTGTTGCTGGAAAATAAAAATGTTCGTATTGAACGTATTGTCTC
>DALYHZ010000211.1:0-4687 GCA_031970635.1 Methylococcaceae bacterium
GATATGGTGATGCTTGGCGAACATTGCTCAGCAAATGAACGTCGCGCCGACGATGCCACGCGCGATGTGATAAGTTGGCTTAAATGCGAATACATGATGGACAAAATCGGCGAGGAATTTACCGGTGTGATTTCAGCGGTGACATCGTTTGGTTTTTTTGTCGAATTGAATGATATTTACGTCGAAGGTTTGGTGCATATCAGCAGTTTAGGGCAGGATTATTTTCATTTCGACGCGCTCAGTCATCAACTCAAAGGCGAACACAGTAACACCCGTTACCGTTTAGGCGATACGGTGAAAGTGAAAGTGGTGCGCGTAGATTTGGATGAAAAGAAAATGGATTTTGCATTGATTTCAGACAAATCGAAACCGGCGAAGAAATCCGTTAAAAAGGAAAAAACGGCGAAAAAAACGGAAGTTGTTAAAGTCAAAGTGGAATCGCCCAAAAATTCGCCAACGAAGAAAAAACGCCGTAAACGTTCGAATAAACCCAAAAAATCAAGCGTGACAGAATCATGAAGAAAATCATTTTTACTTTAATTGTCGCATTAGTACTTACCGCATGTGGACAAACGGGAAAACTTGTTTTGCCAAGTAACACGCCAGATACGACCACTCATCCTTAAAATTTTAAACAACGCTTATGAATCATTTTACTTATCGCGATAACCAACTTTTTGCCGAAGACGTAGCCGTTCAATCCATCGTCGAACAATACGGTAGCCCTTGCTATATTTATTCTCGTGCCACATTAGAACGTCATTGGCACGCTTTCGACGATGCTTTCGGAATGCACGCACATTTAATTTGTTATGCCGTCAAAGCAAACTCGAATTTAGGTGTATTAAATGTATTGGCGCGGTTAGGTTCAGGTTTTGACATCGTATCGTTAGGCGAATTACAGCGCGTCTTGCAAGCGGGTGGTGACGCGAAAAAAGTGGTTTTTTCGGGCGTTGGTAAACGTGAAGATGAAATCCGCGCCGCTTTAACATTAGGTATTCGCTGTTTTAATATCGAAGTGCCAGACGAATTAGAACGCATTAACCGTTTAGCGGGCGAATTAGGCGTGATTGCGCCGGTGTCATTTCGCGTTAATCCCGATGTTGATGCCAAAACACATCCGTACATTTCGACTGGTTTAAAAGAAAATAAGTTTGGCATTGCTATCGAAGATGCTTTAGCTGCTTATCAACGCGCCGATGCGTTGCCAAATGTGGAAGTGGTGGGCATTGATTGTCACATTGGTTCGCAACTGACCGAAACGCGCCCCTTTTTAGACGCACTCGATAAAGTGTTAAATTTAGTCGAAACTTTGAAAGCAAACGGCATCACGCTGAAACATTTAGATTTAGGTGGTGGTTTAGGTATTCAATATCGTGATGAACAACCACCTGAACCAGCGGAATATATCAACGCCATTTTGGCGCGTTTGGCACAAACGGATTTAGAAATTATGCTCGAACCGGGTCGCGCCATTGTGGGCAATGCGGGAATTTTAGTCACGAAAGTGGAATATTTAAAACCCACGGCGCACAAAAATTTCGCCATTGTCGATGCCGCGATGAATGATTTAGTGCGTCCGGCATTGTATGGCGCGTGGCAAGACATTGTTCCCGTGCAATTAAACAGTTCTGCGCCTGAATTGGTTTGGGATATTGTCGGACCGGTGTGTGAAACGGGTGATTTTTTAGGCAAACAACGCGAATTAAAACTAACGGCTGGTGATTTATTAGCCGTACGTTCGTCGGGGGCGTATGGGTTTACCATGAGTTCAAATTACAATTCGCGTCCGCGTGTGGCTGAACTCATGGTAGACGGTGAGCAAGTTTATGTGGTGCGTGAACGTGAAACTTTCGCGCAACTGTGGCAAGGCGAAAAATTATTGCCTTAAAATTCAAACGCGCCTTCTAAACCATTGGCTTTCTCGTCTCGCGTAGAAAGCGGTTTTAAGTCAAAACGGTTTTCAATCAATTTCAAAATAGAGGTTGTATCGTACTGCATGTGGTCGATATAACCTTTTTTGGCAAACGGTGAAACGATAATCGCCGGAATGCGTGTTCCCGCGCCCCAACGGTCCATTTGCGGTGGCGTGACATGGTCCCAAAAACCGCCGTATTCATCATAAGTGATAATAATAGCGGTTTTAGACCAGCTCGAACTATTGCGTATGGCTTCGACAATTTCTTTTACTTCATTATCGGCATCCAAAATAGTCGCATAACCAGGATGCTGATTTTTACTGCCGACCGGTTTAAAAAACGCGACTTTTGGAAAATCGCCTTTCAAATCAGAAAATAATTGATTTTTATCTTTTAAATGCTCACGTCTAGCGGTAGTTTCTGGCGCGTAATTGGCGTAATAAACAAAAGGTTGATGATGATATTGGAAATTATCATCACTTTTTCGTTCGGCAACGGCATCATCCCAACCACCCGCATACCACGTCCACGAAATCCCTTTTTCTGATAATCGGTCGCCAATGGTCGGTTGATATTGTGGCGGCAAACGATTATCAGCATGTTCGATATCAAAGGGTGAATAATATGGTTGAATTGTGCCGACAACATAACCATCGTTTGTCACGGTTGGATCTTTTAGCGGTCTATTTGTGATGGAATCATATTTCCATTGTTTGATTTCTGCTGGCGCATCTTTAAATTCAGGTGTGCAAGCACAAATTAACCATTGGTGATTTAAAAAAGAACCACCATACACGGCTTGAAAAAAATTATCGGCTAACGTGAATTCTTTAGCATATTGCCACAATGCCGTTCCTGATAAATCATAATGTCCCATCGTCAACGCACCAGCTGAAGACAATTGAGCAAAACGGTCATTTTTACCGCCGTTAATTTGCATTTGATGAATAAAAAAGCGGTGCGTTAAATCTGGGTGTTTTGAATCAAGCCCGATGTAATTACCGATATTAAACGGTTCATTCGCTAAATCCGTCGGAAAACGTGCATCATTTCCAACCGGCGGCAATGTTTTATAGATTCGACCGTATTCATCAACTTGTGGCAAATAATTATTTGCGTTAGTCAGTCCATTTGCTTTTGGAAATAGTCCAAATAAACTGTCAAAACTACGGTTTTCCAAATAAATCACAACGATATGTTCAATATTGTTTAAATTTTTTGGCGCACTATTTGAGGAAATGGGGAATAGCAACGCAATTAAAATTGCTAATTTGTAAAAAATACGCATTGTCTTTAATTTCATAAAAAATTATAGCATCTGTTAAATTTAGAGATTTTCATGAGGTTGTAATAATGGCAGAGCAATTTTGAATAATGCGCCCATTTTGTAATTTTCAGCCTTAAGCGTGCCGTTCATTTTTTCTTCAATAATTTTTTTACTAATATATAAACCCAACCCCGATTCCAGATTTTTTTTACCACTTATCCCCAGATTAAAAATGCGTTTAATCGGTTTTATTTGAATGCCGCCTCCATTATCTGATACAGAGATGAAAATAAATTGTGTATTTTTAAATACACGAATATGAATTAACGAATTTGTGATATTTCTCTCCCGAAAAACATCTTTAGCATTTACCAAAATACTCAATAAAACATGAGAAAATTCCGTTGCATTACCACGTACACGTGAATGTGGCTCTAAATCATGTGTAATTTCAATGCCTTCCATTGCAAAATTTTCAGAAACTAATTGCAATGTCTGTTGAATTAACGTTGCGGGATCAAAATAGTCAAGCTGGCGTTTGTTTGATACAAAATTTCTAAAAATATCAATGGTCTCTGCCATAAATCCTAAAATAGAATGACTTTTTGCAAGAATATTTTTAATTTCAGAAATATTACTTTGAGGAATTTCTTTTTCACATAACATTTCAATAAGCATCATGTGGATGCCTAACTCATTAAGCGGTTGTTTCCATTGATGCGAAATGTTATTCATTGCTTCACCTAAGTTCACATATTGACTGCGAACGTAGAGCAATTCGCCTAATTTTTTATTTCGGCGAAAAAAATGCAACGCCACGATACTCATGATTACCATCGCAACACTTGTCGCGATGAGTAAAACAAATAACCAGCGGTCAGAATATGGATTAGGAAAATATAAAAAACCTTTTAACGAAAAATCAGCAGGTAACATGCCCACATCTACATACGTTTGCGCAATTTGTTGCCAGCGTTCTTCAAACATATAACCAATTTCAATTAAATTAGGTTGTAGCAAAAGTTGCATCGCATCAGCTTCATATTTCAAATGCGCAACCGTTTTATATGGCGCGTAATTATTATGTATCAATGCAATGGTTTCTTCGACATGTGTCATCGCGTACTTCCACCCTTTTAAACTTGCAGCACGAAAGGCTTTAACGCGTTCTGGATTTTCTTGAATTTCTGCTTCTACTGTGAATAGGTTATCGCCATAAAAATGCATCCCCGCTAAACGTGGGCTGTAAACAGCGTAAGAAACATCTAAATTATTTAATTCATAAAGCTCATCTGTACTATAAGCGGATATGGCATCAACACGACCACTAATGAAATCTTGTAAAACAGGATTGGTATAGGAAATTTTAAGATTTTCTAACGGGATACCCTCTTTTTTTAAGTAGGCGAATAATTCATCTGCTTGCGGTTCAACCGTTATTTTTTTATTTACTATGTCGCGAATAGATTGCGTTAACGTGTTTTTACGCATAAGTAATACA
>DALYHZ010000212.1:0-4676 GCA_031970635.1 Methylococcaceae bacterium
CTTTTTGATTTAAGGCGCGTAACATTTCCATACTCATGTTTTCTGCCATTTGTGCCAACTCTTCAATTGCCTGCGGGCTTAAACCGTCTGAATAAACACTTCGTTCTAAAAAAGGCGGTTTCTCATTTAAGACATTGTGAACGGCTGATTCAAGATGGTCACGAACATTTCGCCCTAAATAATACAGTTTTTCTTCCCAACCATTTTCGGGAATAAATGCGCCTGTTAATAAATGAACGTGGTCATTATCGTCTAATTTAACAATCCCTAAACGTAACCATTCATCTAAAACCGCTCGTGGTCGAATGTCTTTAGATTCATTACTGACAAGTATTTCAAATGAGGGTGAATCATCTTTAGTTACTCTAGGCAAAGGAATGGGAATGGCGTTTTCATCCAAATAAAGACTATTCCATCGAGAAATTAGCCTTGCGCCTAATGAAATGTTTGCAGGTGGTGGCGAATCTGTTTTTTGTTCTTCTAACAAACGACGAATATCTTTTCGATGCACACCGGTTAGTAAACTTAAACGACTGTCTGTTTGTTTTCCTTCTGGCGGAAAATCATTGACGGCAACCTCTACAAATAACGATTTTAAAATCGTAATCAGATAAGAATAAGTAATGTGTTTAGACAATAGCAAACGAATCAACGGACGCAACAAACGTTGAATCGTAGATACAAGTACGGTGTCACCGCCTTCAGTGTCGGCGTTATTTTCAATGGTTTTTGAATAAATTTCTTTCATGGTTTGCAGTATAGCAATACCCAATGCAAAAAAAAATATTGACGTGGGTAAAATTCCCACATAAAATTTTTCACGTGGGTAATTTTCCCACAAAATATTTATTCAAAATTTTTTCAGGAGTTCATCATGTCAAAAAAAGCACCTTCTCAAAATAAATCAGGTTCAACAACTAACATAGCTAAAAATGGCGATGTCGATTTATCATCAAAAATCGGTTTGTCACACAAAATAATGGATTTACCTATTAATTTGCAGTCAAAATCAGGTATGCCACACGACGATTTTCATGGTCATGATAATTTGCCATCACAAAATGATTCGTACACATTCACATTTAGCACTGACCTTTCGACGGTTCAAAGTTTAAGTCGTGTTCACAATGCCGCGACAAGTACAACAAGTGCGACAACTAGCAGTAACTCAAATACACACACACTAGATATTGCCAATTCAACTTTTAAAACAACGGTTGGTTTAAACGATAAAAGTGTTCAAGCTGTTTTGGATGTCGTTCAAACCTCAAGCGATTCGTATTTTGCATCAACGCATATTTACAATGACAAAGATGGTGATGGTCAATATACGGAAACCTTTGATATTCAAGTGGCAACGGGTTCTACTAGCACCGATTTTATGCAACAAAAATTTACGTTTAACAGCGATGGAACGATTACGGCTAATGTCCCTGCGAATCACCATAACGATGCACCACTCGCAACACAAAATGCGGTTTTAAATCAAGTTACGCTTGGTAATGTGAATTATGTGACAGAAACGCGCGCAAATATTGATGGAACAAGTTATCACTTTGAGGTTTTTCGTGATGACAATGGCGACGGAACGTGGACACAAATCGCACAGGGCGAAACAACATCAAGTGGTGTTGATGCCACAACCCATGCAATTGATTTGGTAGGAATACAATCTTATTTGGCAAGCGCAAGTGCTATCGTCAGCTAATAGCCAACAAATAGATAGACTTTCGCTTGGCAAGGTCGTGACGAGCGAAAGTCTTTATTTTTATGAAAATCGATAACGCAATTTAATTTGCCGCATGCGTCAAACGAACTTCGGCTTCACGATATTTTTTCGCGCATACATCAGCCACTTCTAGCGGCAATTCTGGAGCGGGTGGTTTTTTATCCCAATTGAGTGATTCCAAATAATCGCGAACATATTGCTTATCAAAACTGGGTGGATTTGTACCGACTTTATAATCTGAAACATCCCAAAAACGTGATGAATCCGGTGTTAAAACTTCATCGATTAAATGCAACGTTCCCGCATGATCAACGCCAAATTCAAATTTAGTATCTGCGATAATAATGCCGCGTTCTTTTGCATAAGCAGAGGCTTCTTTGTAAAGTTTTAAACTCACATCACGCACTTGTTCTGCCATATTTTTCCCAAGTAAAGCGACCACTTGTTCAAATGAAACATTTTCATCGTGTTCACCAACTGCCGCTTTGGTTGATGGTGTAAAAATCGGTTCTGGCAATTGCTGGGCTTGTTGCAAACCTTCCGGCAATTGAATACCGCAAACTTGACCGGATTTTTGATAATCCTTCCAACCTGAACCAATTAAATAACCGCGTACAATCGCTTCAATAGGCAATGGGTTGAATTTTTTCACAATGATGGCACGACCTTTTACCTGATGATATTCGTTTTCATCTTTCAAAATGTCTTCTAAAGGAATATGCGTTAAATGATTTGGGATAATGTCTCGCAATTTATTAAACCAAAAATTTGAAACCGTTGTTAAAACGCGCCCTTTGTCAGGAATCGGATTAGGCAAAATCACGTCAAATGCTGAAAGTCGGTCAGTTGTCACAATCAGCATATATTGATGGTCGATTTCGTAAATGTCACGCACTTTACCGCGTGCAAGAAGTTTTAACGACGGTAAATGGGATTCGTATAAAGCGGTTAATGTGGTCATATTTCAATCCTCACAATGAAAAAAGCCCGCTATAAAACGGGCTTTCTTTTGCTAAATAAAAAAGCAAAAATTAGTTTTTCGTTTGGTCAACAATTTTATTCGCACCAATCCAAGGCATCATGGCACGTAATTTTGCGCCTGTTACTTCAATCGGATGTTCTGCGTTTAAACGTCTACGCGCGGTCATTTCAGGATAATTTGTCATGCCTTCTGAAATGAAACGTTTTGCATATTCGCCTGTTTGAATGTTTTTCAACGCTTCGCGCATTGCTCTACGGCTTTCTTCGTTGATAACTTTAGGTCCTGTAACGTATTCGCCGTATTCTGCGTTGTTTGAAATTGAGTAATTCATGTTTGCAATGCCGCCTTCAAACATTAAATCCACAATCAATTTCAATTCGTGCAAGCATTCAAAATACGCCATTTCAGCTGGGTAGCCCGCTTCGGTTAACGTTTCAAAGCCCATTTTCACAAGTTCAACTGCGCCGCCACATAAAACGGCTTGTTCACCGAATAAATCGGTTTCGCATTCATCACGGAAAGTCGTTTCGATAATGCCTGAACGTCCACCGCCGATTGCAGAAGCATAAGACAAGCAAATTTCTTTTGCGTTGCCAGACGCATTTTTTTCAACTGCGATTAAATCAGGAATACCGCCGCCGCGTACAAATTCTGAACGAACCGTGTGACCTGGTGCTTTTGGCGCAATCATGATGACATCTAAATCTTTGCGTGGCACGATTTGGTTATAAATAATCGCAAAACCGTGTGCAAACGCTAATGCCGCACCTTGTTTGATATTTGGTTCGATAACTTCTTTGTAGAGTTCTTTTTGGAATTCGTCAGGCGTTAAAATCATAACGATGTCTGCGCTTGCAACAGCGGCTGGAACGTCTAAAACTTTCAAACCATGTGCTTCTGCTTTTGCAACAGATGCTGAATTCGGACGCAAACCAACCACTACGTCAACACCTGATTCTTTCAAATTTAAAGCGTGCGCGTGACCTTGTGAACCGTAACCAATAATCGCTACTTTTTTGCCGCGAATGATTGAAAGGTCTGCGTCTTTGTCATAATAAACTTGCATTGTTTTTCCTTGAAAATTAAATAAAATAAAAAGTGAGTTATTTGAAACGAATAACAGTTTTAGGATGTTGTAAAAAAGCTCTGAGTATTTTTTCAGCTTTTTCATCACTTATTGTCTGTTCCGTTGGTACAGGATGATAAATACCCATATTCTTTGCTGGAATAGCATCGTTCAATGATTCCACGTAATAAAGCCACTGAATTCCTCTGCGGTGTGGTTGGTAGTCGGTATCTAGTAGCAAGACATAAGTGTCACGACTTTCTGCAAGTCCGATTCCAACATATCCATGCGTACTAGAATATGCAAAAATCCAATCTCCTTTTACAACTCTATGGCAAAGAATATTCGTTCCCTGATCACCTAATGCACCATCGAAACCTGCTGCGATAATGTTGTTTTCTAAAAGATACGTCCACCAATTTTCCTTATTCTCGCAGTTTCCAATATTGAAATCATGATTCATCTTATTTGCCTAATGAAGTGAGTTAAAACTTTTAAAGATGCAAACCTTTTTCGCCGCGAGAAATACCCGTCGCGCCTGAACGCACTACTTCAATAATGCTGTCTTTATCAACTGTCGCAATAAACGCATCGAGTTTATCCGACGTTCCCGTCATTTCGATAACGTAAGACGTTGGCGTAACGTCGATGATTTTGCCACGGAAAATATCCACCACACTGCGTAATTCGTCGCGCATTTTGTCGGCGGTTTTGATTTTCACCAGCATCAACTCACGTTCAATATGCACGGTTTCTTGCAAATCGATGAGTTTGACAATATCGATAAGTTTGTTCAGTTGTTTGGTGATTTGTTCAATCACGTCTTCATTACCGCGTGTCACCAACGTCATGCGTGATAAACTGGGGTCTTCGGTTGGAGCGACGGTTAATGATTCGAT
>DALYHZ010000213.1:0-4670 GCA_031970635.1 Methylococcaceae bacterium
CTGTGTTTTTTTCTTCGTTCATGGAGTGACCTTTTGGGCATGTGTAGCAAAATATGAAAAAGAAATTACCTGAATTAAAAACGGATAACGAGGCAGAAGATTTTATCGATACCGCCGATTTAACCGAATACGATTTATCGGTGTTAGTGCCGATGCAGTTTGAATTTCAACGAAAAAAACGATTGCAAAAGGATTATTTTTTCGGAAATAAATAGCGGGTGATGACAAATACGACACCAAAGACTTCGGCAAGTGTTCCCGTCATGAAAATATTGATGGTTGTTTCTGCTAGCTTAAGCCATTGAAATCCAACAGCAACAAATACTAAATTCATTGTAATAAGTTGAACTCTAAGAATATTTAAAAATCCTTCTGCATAGAGTTTTTTTAATTTAATATCGGATCTTCCATTCTCTATATCCACTCGCTTTTGATCCAGCTCCAACTCATTTAAAGAACTAGAAGAATACCTCTTGGCATTTGTTTCACGCGCTACATCCAGAATACGCTGACTGTCAACATCACTTAGTTCTGTTATGAAAGGCATGATTATTCTCTCAATTTAAGTGTTTTTAATCTTGAATTCATCGCATCATCCAAAACGCCAAAATGTTGCGGTAATAAGAAAACAGCCTTTGTTTCGTATGCCTCTTTTACTGCTTCATCAGGCATCAACAAATTTTCTGCAAATAAGTAGATAAACGCATCTTCTTCGCTTGAAGAATTCGGCGGAACATTAGCACCATAGTTAAGATATTCATCACAATCGAGATGGTTAATATTTTTGTAAACGTAACGTCCTAATTCACGAGCGCAATTAAAACGCCACTGATTTAAGCTATCGTTTTGCGAAAGTACAATTACGGGGGGACTACCTTTTTCTTTAATTAGCGCACTTGATATTTTATCTGGCAAAAACATGGTTGCCACACCAATTCCCATTTTTTTAGCAATAGACACAGGGTCAATAGGGAATTTACCTTCTTTCCAATTTGAGTCTAACACCTGTTGTGCGGCTGATATTGCACGGTTTATTTTTGAATCATCACTCATAAATACGACCTTTATATTTCTGTATTTTCAAAATCTATAATCATTGTCCTAAGCCGCCGACACATGAAGCCGAACACCCAAGGCCTTCATAACTTTTAGCACCGTGTCATATTGTGGTTTTGAACCAGCCGAAAGGGCTTTGTATAAACTTTCACGACCTAGCCCTGAATCTTTAGCAATTTTTGTCATCCCCCGCGCTTTGGCAATATCACCTAACGCCGCCAGCAACAAATCAGGGTTTTCATCTTCAAGCGCGGCGTTCAAGTATTCGGCAATGACTTCTTCATTGTCTAAATATCGCGCGGCATCAAATTCGCGTACTGTTTCTTTCATCACTCATTCTCCCAAGCCATTAACAACCGTTTAGCCCGCTCAATATCTCTACTTTGAGAGCTTTTATCACCGCCACATAACAGCAAAATAATCTGCTCACCACGTTGCGAAAAATAGATACGATACCCCGCACCAACATGAATTCGCATTTCAGAAACGCCATCACCCACGGGTTTAACATCGCCCAAATGTCCAAGCGTTGCATTACGAATGCGCGACACGATTCGAGCTTTCGCTTGCATATCGCGCAAATTGTCAAGCCAACGGGAAAAAGTTTGAGTTTCAAGCGTTCTAAACATGACGGCATTGTATTCGGTTAGATACGATTCTGTAAATCAGAAACAAGCAAAAGTAAGAGCCGAGAGAATTAGCCCGTTTTTAAATTCGCGTATGTCACAGCTTGTGAAAAAAAAACTAACCAACCGCCAAATCCTCAGCCCAACAGCCAATCGGATTTCCTAAATTCAACTCTTTATCTTCAAAACGCACTAAAAAAACGGTGCGATGCGGTTCTTCTTCGGCATGCCCTTTCATCACAATCACGCCGCGACTTCCCGCCTCGGCAAGCACTTCACCTTCTTGTGCATCAGGCATTGAGCCATCATCGACAATCGCGTGTGCCGCATAAACCATATCGCCTAAATCTAAATCTTCTACGTTCATTTCGCTCTCCTCATCGTCATTTTGTAATAAACACGACAAAACTTTTCTATTGTTTTAATGATCAGCTTGCCGTTTTGCTTGTAAAACATATTTAAGTTTTAATATTTTCAACAGGTTAGATTTTAATTTTTTGCTTAACATGTAAATTATTTTGTTTAACAACAAAATCAATGCCAAACCGTTCCATTTCAGCCTTTAGTTAAGTAATCCAAAAATTTCTTCCATTTTTGATAACGGTTTAAACTACCAAAAAATTGAACGAGCTTTTAAGATGCCGATTCCCAACAACTATGTCCTAATCAAGTCTATATGTGAAACGAGCGAATGGATTCTTTATCAAGCAACCCGCTTGCTTGATGGGTTGCCTGTATTGGTAAAAATGCCCACAACCAAACGCCCGTCACTAAGTCTTTTGGCACAGTTAGAACACGAATACGAGCTGACTCATAATTTGAATTCAAACCGAATTGTCCGTCCCTTAGCTTTAGAACGTCATGAAGGCAATGAAGCATTGATATTCGAACAAAAGGCAGATCGCTCTTTGATGTCTTTATTTGGTTCACCGATGGACATTGCGTCCTTTCTGAAGATTGCTATCGACACCACTGCTGCTGTGGCAGAGTTGCACCAGCATGGGCTAATTCACAAGAATCTCAAGCCCGAACACATACTGCTAGATGCTGATAACCACGTTTGGCTTACTGGTTTAGAGATTGCGACGTTTATACCGAAGAATCGCCAAGCATTAGAACACCCCGAAATTATTGCAGGCACCTTAGCATACATAGCACCTGAACAAACGGGGCGAATGAACCGTTCCATTGATTTTCGTAGCGATTTGTATGCGTTGGGGGTAATTTTCTATCAGATGCTCACGGGCGTATTGCCATTCACCGCTAGCACACCAATGGAATGGGTACATTGCCACATCGCTTGGCAACCAATTTCTCCCATTCAAGTGGTTTCCAGTATCCCAAAACCGTTGTCAGCGATGGTTATGAAGCTCCTATCCAAAACTGCCGAGGAACGTTATCAAAGTGCAACAGGTCTTAGTGCCGATTTGCGTTGTTGCTTAAAACAATGGGAGTCGAACCATCACATCGATTTTTTCCCATTGGGCGAAAATGATGTGCCAGAACAGTTGCTGATTCCAGAAAAACTATACGGTAGAAGTTCTGACATCGACACACTGCTTGCCGCTTTCAACCGAGTTGTTGCGAATGGTTCATTAGAATTCGTGTTGGTTTCTGGCTACTCAGGTATTGGTAAAACCGCCGTGGTCTACGAACTTCACAAGGCACTTATTCCGCGCCAAGGGCTTTTTGCGGCTGGAAAATTTGACCAATACAATCGCGACATTCCGTATGCCACGTTGATTCAGGCTCTCCAAATTCTTGTTCGACAGATTCTTGGTAAAAGCGATATTGATGTCGAGAAATGGCGAATTGCAATTCAGCAGGCAATCACGCCGAACGGGCAACTCATCGTTAATTTTATTCCAGAAGTTGAACTCATCATTGGTAAACAGCCTCCCGTTCAAGAGCTTCCAGCACAAGAGGCACGCAATCGTTTTCAGATGGTGTTACTGCGCTTTATTAGTGTGTTTGCAAAACCTGAACATCCGCTCGTGCTATTTCTTGACGATCTTCAATGGCTAGATATGGCAACTCTCGATTTAATCGAACAACTAGCGACGGGACAAGAAATAAGTGATTTTCTTTTGATTGGTGCTTATCGAGATAATGAGGTTGATCTCGCGCATCCACTGACGCGAACCCTCGAGGCAATTCGCAAAGCGCAAACAGGACTTTGGGAAATTGTACTTACGCCCTTGACCATCGACGACGTGGAAAATCTCATTGCAGAGTCACTCCATTGTGACTTAGAGCGCGTGCAACCCTTAGCGCAATTGATATATGAGAAAACGGGCGGCAATCCATTTTTTACCATTCAATTTCTGATTGCGCTAGCGGAGGAAAAATTACTTGTGTTTAACTCAGATACGGTTTGTTGGACGTGGAATTTAGATTGCATCCGTGCCAAAGGTTATACAGACAACGTGGTCGATTTGATGGTCAACAAGCTCAATCGCTTACCTGGCACGACGCTGTCAGTTTTAGAACAATTCGCCTGTCTGGGAAATATTGCCGAAATTTCCATGTTGACGATGATTTGCCAGCAATCAGAGGATATGTTGCACGCATCCCTTTTGGAAGCGGTGCTATCTGGGTTAATCCTTCGGCAAGAAAAAACTTACGCTTTCTTACATGATCGTGTGCGTGAAGCCGCTTACTCTTTAATTTCGACTGAAAAACAAAAGATTCTCCATTGGAAGATTGGCAAGTTCTTGCTCGGCGAAAGTTCGTTGCCGGAGCATGATGAAAAGCTCTTTGACATCGTTAATCACCTGAACTTCGGTCATCCTCTTTTTGCGACACCGGAAGAAGTGGCAGAACTCGCTGAATTGAATCTGCAAGCGGGTCGCAAAGCAATGGCAAGCGCAGCATTTGTTGCAGCCATGCAGTATTTTGAAATAGGGCTAAGTTTGCTTGAGACGGGGAGTTGGCAGAATCAGTATCCGCTTACGCTGACACTTCACCAAGCAGCGACCGAGGCTGCCT
>DALYHZ010000214.1:0-4598 GCA_031970635.1 Methylococcaceae bacterium
GGCATGAACTTTTCACATGCCGAAGCATTTGAAATGTTTGTGACACGTTACGGTACACGGCAAGGCAATCTTTCGCCTTATTTGAATGCGTTTACGCCAACAGATTTACGCGCGTGGTTAAATGAATTAGGCATTGAAACATTTGTCGGTTCGTCAGGTCGGGTTTTCCCAAAAGAAATGAAAGCCGCGCCGTTGCTACGCGCATGGTTGCATCGGTTGCGTTCAAGTGGCGTGCAATTTTTCATGCGGCATCGTTGGTTGGGGTGGAAAAATAACGATACACGCCAACTGTTTTTTGATACGCCAAACGGGGAACAAATCATTTCAGCTGATGCAGTAATTTTAGCTTTAGGCGGTGGTAGTTGGACGCAATTAGGTTCAACAGGAAAATGGGTAACGCTTTTACGCGAAAAGGGTGTGAACGTTGAAACGTTGCAAGCGTCAAATTGTGGTTTTAACGTGACGTGGCGCGAATATTTCAAAGAACGTTTTGCCGGTCAACCGTTGAAAAATGTACGTTTACATTTCGGCGATTTCCAACAAAAAGGCGATGTGATGTTGACCGAATACGGAATTGAAGGCGGTTTGATTTACGCGGCTTCGGCATTGCTTCGGGATGAAATTGCGACAAATGGAAACGTAATCATTCATTTCGATTTATTTCCCGATAAAACCGTCGCTGAATTATCGGCGAAGTTACGTAATCCGCGTGGCAAATTGTCCACCGCGCAGTTTTGGCGTAAACAATTAGGATTAGAAGGCGTTAAAGCCGGTTTAGTGCGTGAAGTGCTATCGAGCGATGAATTAAATTCGCCCGATTTAGTGGCGCAAACATTGAAAACCTTACCGTTGACATTACTTGCTCCGCGCCCGATTGATGAGGCAATTAGTAGCGCGGGGGGCGTAGGTTTTGACGAATTGACGGCAAATTTAGAATTTAAAAAATTAAAAAATGTTTTTTGCGCCGGCGAAATGCTCGATTGGGAAGCACCGACAGGCGGTTATTTATTGACCGCCTGTTTTGCAACCGGACGTGCCGCAGGACTGGGCGCGTTAGCGGCTTTGAAAAATTAACGTGTTACCAATGCGTATCATCACGGTCGAATTGATTTTCAAAATACGGTGATTGTGGCATGCGTTCAAGTTGGCGGCGGCGTTCGCGCCAACGGTTATCTTCACGGTTTTGAGAATCAAATGGACGACGCAAATAGTTTTGCGAATAATCTCTTGGATAAAAATTTGGATTTGGCGGCAGATAAATTTGAATAGGCGGCTGTTGATAACGTGGCGGTGCATAAAAGCGAGAGTCTTCACTTTCATACCAATCATTATGATTATCCTCATAACGCAAGCGACGCTCGTCGTTGCTGTCACTATAATATTCATGAGCGTAGCGGTCATCGGCGACCGTATTTTGTGTACAAACCAGCGCAACAATGATGCAGTAAAAAACAGTCACTAATTTTTTCATAACCAACTCCGTTTATTTTGTCAAAACAAATTGCTTTTACCGCTTATAATAACCACCGTTTCTTACTTTTAAAACATACTCTTCATGGCACAATCATCAATGGAAAATTTCACCGCCGGTCAACGCTGGATTAGCAATACCGAATCCGAATTAGGCTTAGGACTTATTCTTGAAATTAGTTTTAATCGAGTCACCGTGCTGTTTTTAGCGTGTGACGAAAAGCGCGTTTATGCCGTCGATAACGCGCCATTGACGCGCGTGCGTTTTTCAGTTGGCGACAGCATTGAATCAACAGATGAAGAAAAATTAACCGTTTTAAATATTGTCGAAAATGCAGGCATTTTGACATACGTTTGCAAAAACGAAGATGGCGAAACAGTCGAACTCGAAGAGATGGAACTTAACCATCACAGCCAATTCAATAAACCACAAGACCGTTTATTTACCGGACAAACTGACCCGAATGCGTGGTTTTCGTTGCGTTACGAAACATGGCAACGTTTGCAACAACACGCCCAATCGCCGGTAAAAGGATTATTAGGCGGACGCGCGGCGTTAATTCCACATCAAATTTTTATTGCTCATGAAGCGGCAAATCGCGCCGCGCCTCGCATTATGCTCGCTGACGAAGTGGGTTTGGGTAAAACTATCGAAGCGGGTTTGATTGTGCATCATCGCGTGTGTAATGGCTTGAGCAAACGCATTTTGATTATCGTGCCAGAAAGTTTATTGCATCAATGGTTGGTCGAAATGTTACGTCGTTTCAATTTACGTTTCAGCATTTTTGACGAAATGCGGTGTTTGAGTGAATTAGGTGATAGCGGTTTCGACGACGAGGAAGTCGATTTATACAATCAAGCGAATCCGTTTTTGTCTGAGCAACTCGTTTTGTGCAGTCAATCGTTTTTCTCGCATTATCCACAACGCCAAGAACAGGCATTAGATGCGGGTTGGGATATGGTGATTGTCGATGAAGCGCACCATTTGGAATGGAGCGAACATGCGCCAAGTGCCGATTATTTGTTTGTCGAACAACTTTCGCAAATTTCACCAAGTCTAATTCTGCTCACCGCAACGCCTGAACAATTAGGTAAAGAAAGCCATTTTGCCCGTTTACGGTTATTAGACCCAGACCGGTTTTACAGTTTCGCTGCCTTTTTAGAAGAAGAAAAATCATTTGAACCGGTTGCGAATGCGGCAAAATCCTTACTGGCAGATAAACCGCTGACCGCTGAAGAACAGCAAGCCTTAGCGACATTATTAAAAGAGGATAACGTTGCAAAAACACTGCAAAATCTAAATGACGCAGAAAAATCCGCTGCCGCGCGCAAAACGTTAATCAATATTTTACTTGACCATCATGGCACAGGACGTATTTTATTCCGCAATTCGCGTCAAACGGTGCAAGGTTTTCCACAACGTGAATATTATGGTTATCCGTTAGTTGGAGACATTAACGAAACCGATTTACAGCAGGATTCGCGTTATTTATGGCTGGTTGAAAAAGTTAAACAACTTGCCGGACAAAAAGCGTTGCTGATTTGCAAACACGCGCAAACGGCAATCGATTTGGAAGAAACATTAAAAATGCGTGCCGGTATTGCGTCGGCGGTGTTTCATGAACACATGACCATTATCGAGCGTGACCGCGCGGCGGCGTATTTTGCCGATGTTGAAAGTAGCGCACGTTTGTTGATTTGCTCCGAAATTGGCAGTGAAGGGCGTAATTTTCAGTTCTTGCAACATTTGATTTTGTGGGATTTGCCGATGAATCCCGATTTGTTGCAACAACGTATCGGGCGTTTAGACCGAATTGGACAAAAACACGTTATTCAAATTCACGTCCCGTATTTAGAAAACACCGAACAAGCGATTTTATATCACTGGTACGACGAAGGCTTGAACGCATTTCGGGCGAATAATTCTGCCGCACAACAAGTTGCGGACACGTTGAATGGTGAATTACAAACGATTTTAAATAGCAATGATGTCACTGAAATTCGCGCATTTATTGAAAAAACACAACGTTTAAGTCAGGAAGTTGAAGCGCAATTGCATCACGGTCGAGACCAACTTTTAGAACTCAATTCATGCCGAAAAGAAGTGGCGGACGAATTTATTGCCGAGTTGTCAGCTTATGAAAACGACAACACGCTTTGGAATTACATGGAATCGGTGTTTGAATGTTACGGTGTAGATACCGAGGAAATTTCAGATAACACACATATTCTCACGCCGAGTGAACATTTACGTTGCGAAACATTCCCTTATTTAAGCCATGAAGATGATTTAACCGTCACCGTTTCACGCGCTCAAGCCTTAGCACGCGAAGAACTGCAATTTTTAACGTGGGAACACCCGTTAGTAACTGCCGCGATGGATATGGTTTTGTCCAGTGAAACAGGTAACGCTACGTTAAGCACCGTTAAACATCCAAATTTAAAAGCAGGACAATTTTTACTCGAATGTTTATTTGTGGTTGAACATAGCGCACCGGCAGAATTGCAAATTAGCCGCTTTTTACCGCACACACCGATTCGCGTACTCATCAATCAATTGCAAAAAGATGTGACCGACGAATTCACGCACGAAAGTTTAATCGATAGCGGTGCGCCGTTTGATAAACATGCCATCACGGTGTTTTTAGGCAAACAACGTGCGTTGATTTTGAAACTCTTAGCATTTGCCGAACAACAAGCACAAATCCAAAAAGAAGCCATTTGTGAACGCGCAACGGCAATTATGTTGGAATCGTTGTCGGCAGAAATTAAACGCTTGGTGCGTTTACAAAACGTTAATCCTAGTATCAAAAGTGATGAAATCGAAGATTTAAAAGATAAAACACTTTTGATTCATGAAAATATCCAAATAGCACAATTGCGATTAGATGCGGTGCGATTTGTCATTACACGCTAATTTTTTTTAACTTTAAATTCAAATAGAGAAAATATTATGTCTACAATCAAAACATATGAAGGTCATTTTTCTGCACAAGGCGGTAAATTTTGTTTAGTGTCGTCGCGTTTCAACAGCTTTATTGTTGAACAACTCGAAAACGGTGCCATTGACGCGCTGGTGCGTCATGGTGCAAACAAAGAAGATTTAGATTTAGTCAAAGTGCCTGGTG
>DALYHZ010000215.1:0-4588 GCA_031970635.1 Methylococcaceae bacterium
GCGGCGTTTTGCAGTGTCGGCGGCAATTTAGCCTACAACTCCGCAGGTCCGAAAGCGGTGAAATACGGCACACCGCGCGAAAATACCTTAGGTTTGCGCGTTGTCACCGGCGCAGGTGAAGAAATGCTCGTTGGCGTTTATACCAGTAAAGGCGTGGTGGGTTACGATTTAACGCGCTTAATCATCGGTAGCGAAGGCACACTTGCCATTATTACCGAAGCGACCTTAAAACTTATGCCATTGCCCGAAGCGAAAAAAACCTTACGCGCCATTTACAAAACTGTTGGCGACGCGGCGCAAGCGGTTTCAGCGGTGATGGCGCAACCCGTTGTGCCATGCGCGTTAGAATTTATGGATGGCAACGCCATTAACATGATTCGCCATTACACCGAAACGGATTTACCTGAAAATGCCGGCGCAATGCTTATGATTGAAGTCGATGGTCAAGCGGAAGGCTTGGATTATGCCGCAGAAAAAGTAATGAAAGCAGCGACCAATGATGGATTACTCTCGATGCGTTTGGCGAAAAATGCCGCTGAAGTAAAAGCCCTTTGGGATACACGAAAAGCTCTCTCACCTGCCCTGCGTAAAGTTGCGCCGAAAAAAATTAACGAAGATGTCGTGGTACCGGTCACTGAAATGCCAACGTTAATTTCAGGTTTAGACGCGCTGTCAAAACAATACGAATTACCGATTATCAATTTTGGTCATGCCGGTAATGGCAATATTCACGTTAATTTATTACTCGACCCCGACGACCCCATTCAAAGCAAAAAAGCCCATGCGTGTTTAGATGAAATTTTTTCATTAGTGTTAAAACTGAATGGCACCTTATCAGGTGAACATGGCGTAGGACTTGAAAAACGTGATTTTGTTGACCGCGAACTGGATGCAAATTCGCTCAATTTAATGCGAGCCATTAAACGCCAATTCGATCCAAAAGGCTTATTGAATCCAGACAAAATGTTGCCATTAGCTTAATTCCTTCCTCTCATTTGCGAGTTTTTATGTCTTCTGAAATTTTATCCACCTTAACGACGCTACGAGATTATATGCGTTGGGGCGCAAGTCGTTTCACACAAGCGCAAGTTTGTTTTGGTCAAGGCACAACGACTGCCTTAGACGAAGCCGTGGCATTAGTGCTTTATGCCGTGCATCAACCGTATCATTTGCCCGCACATTTTTTTGATTGCGTCTTAACGCTCGAAGAACGAAAAACGGTGTTTGACCTGATTGAACGCCGCGTTAACGAACGCATTCCAGCGGCGTATTTAACCAAAGAATCGATTTTTGCGGGTTTGCCATTTTACGTTGATGAACGTGTTTTAATTCCCCGCTCGCCCGTTGCTGAATTGATAGAGCAGCAATTTGCACCGTGGGTCGAAGAAGAAAACGTCGAACATATTTTAGATTTATGCACCGGTAGCGCGTGCATTGCGATTGCTTGCGCGTATGCGTTTCCAAATGCAATGGTTGATGCGGTCGATTTATCGCCCGAAGCCTTAGAAGTTGCCGAAATCAATATCGAAAAACATCAATTGACGGAATCGGTCACAACTTATTATTCTGACTTGTTTAATAAATTACCGCCGACAAAATACGACATCATTATCAGCAATCCGCCGTATGTGTGTTTGCAAGAATGGGAAAATTTGCCGCCCGAATTTCATGCCGAACCAGATATGGCATTTAAAGGCGGCACGTCAGGTTTAGATTTGGTGTTGCGGATTTTAAGCAACGCAAAAGACTATTTAAACGAGCAAGGCATTTTGATTATCGAAGTTGGTAGTAGCGCAGAGACGTTACAAAATTTGTTACCGGACGTACCGTTTTATTGGCTAAATTTTGAACGTGGCGGCGATGGTGTGTTTTTACTCACTGCAAACCAAGTTTTTGATTATCACGAGTTATTTGTTTCAGCGTTGAAAAAACATCACTGAGGTAAAGCATGAAAAATGCACGCGAATCGCTTTATACAATTGGATTTTTATTTGCCGTAATGGGGAACGCGCAAGCCGCAACCATTGTGCCGAAAATTACCGCAATCAACGTCACGCCAACGTCTGCGCCGGCGGGAACGACATTTAAATTCACAGCAACGCTAGACACGCCTTTGACGACTGGAAATAAAGTTAAAATCGATTTAGGCAAAGGCGCAGAAGTGATGACCGGCACAAAAACCAGTTATTCGTTATCGCGTGCAATTTTCACAACGGGGGTACAGACTTATAAAGTGGGACTTTATAATTCAAAAAATGTTTTACAAGGCACGCTTTCCAGCGGAAGTTACACCGTTTCAAGTACATCCACAGTTAATCATGCGCCAACATTAAAGTTAATTAGCGCAAACTCGTCCGTAAATATAAACACAGCGTCTACCATCACTTTGAATGCAAAAGATGTCGATGCGAATCTCGCCTCAATTACAATGAGCTGGGGCGATAACACTGCCCCTGAAACACTGACCGCAAAAGAAGGCAAAGATGTGATTTTTAGTCACACTTACACCACCGCGAGTTCGTTTAGTTGGAAAGCATTTGCCACTGATGCAGGTGCGCCACCTCTTAGCAGTACGCCCATCACTCAAATTCTCGCCGTTACGAGCAACTACACTAAAATCGCCAATAACGGTGCTGTGTTAGCCGACGATGCGAAACTCGGCACAAATGCAACGGATTGGGCGTGTACAAAAGATAATAAAACAGGCTTGATTTGGGAAGTTAAAACCAATGATGGCGGATTGCGCGAGGCAAAAAAAGTTTATACAAATTACACCGCAGATTACCCGAAATGTGTTTCGTTATCTTCGCAAACAGAATGCAAAGATAGAGGATTGACAGGTAATTATGGTGATAATGCCAATGCCAATAGTTTTGTTGAAGCCGTAAATGCGCAGGGGTTATGTGGCGCGACAAATTGGCGATTGCCGACTAATGAAGAATTAAAAAGTTTAGTTTATTGTTCTGATGGAAAAATGAAAACAGTGGATAAAAACAAAGCGGATTACATTTGCACCGGTTCGCCATCTCGTCCCACTATCAACGCGACTTATTTCCCCAATACCACGTCCAGTTGGTTTTGGTCATCTTCGCCTTCTAAAAATTATGTAGGTAATGTGTGGATTGTTTATTTTAACTACGGCTATACTGGCGAGAGCAGTAAAGATGGGAGCAACCTCATTCGCTTAGTTCGCAATATTCAGTGATGACACCTTTTTGGATTTAATTTTAGGAATAAAAAATGTCAGGAAACACAATAGGAAAATTATTTACTGTCACAACCTTTGGCGAAAGTCACGGCGTGGCATTGGGTTGTATTATCGACGGTTGCCCACCGAATATGGAACTGTGTGAAGCAGATATTCAAATCGATTTAGACCGCAGAAAACCAGGAACGTCACGCCACACCACGCAACGTCGTGAAGCTGATGAAGTGAAAATTCTATCAGGCGTTTTTGAAGGTAAAACCACCGGTACGCCGATTGGTTTATTGATTGAAAACACCGACCAACGCTCGAAAGATTATTCCAACATTTCACAAGCGTTTCGTCCGGGGCACGCCGATTACACCTATCAGCAAAAATACGGTATCCGTGATTATCGTGGTGGTGGACGCTCGTCAGCGCGTGAAACTGCGATGCGTGTTGCCGCTGGAGCAGTCGCGAAAAAATATCTCAAAGAAATTGCAGGCATTGAAATTCGCGGTTATTTATCACAATTGGGAACAATCAAAATTGAACAAGTCGATTGGGATGTTATCAAAACCAATCCGTTTTTTTGCCCAGACGTAAACAAAATCACCGAAATGGAAAGTTACATGGACGCACTTCGCAAAGAAGGCGAATCCATCGGCGCACGCATTGAAGTGGTTGCCACAAATGTTCCCGCAGGATTAGGCGAACCGATTTTTGACCGTTTAGATGCTGAACTCGCTTACGCGCTGATGAGTATTAACGCTGTCAAAGGTGTTGAAATTGGCGACGGCTTCAAATGCGTCGAAGCGAAAGGCACACAATTTCGTGACGAAATCACGCCAGATGGTTTTCTAAGTAATCACGCTGGCGGCATTTTAGGTGGTATTTCAAGTGGTCAAACAATTACCGCCAGCATCGCCTTAAAACCCACATCCAGTTTACGCTTAGTCGGCAGAAGCATTGACCTTGATGGCAATGCCGTTGAAGTCGTTACCGAAGGGCGACATGACCCGTGTGTGGGAATTCGCGCCACACCCATTGCTGAAGCGATGGTTGCCATTGTATTGATGGATCATTTTTTACGCCATCGCGCGCAAAACTCAAAATAATCATTCTTAATCAAACAGGAGGGCGAGCATTACTTGTTCACTAAGTAATGCTTGACCTCCTGTTTTTTATTTTTTACCTTGCTTCACTTTTTTTAATTTTTACATTTAGTTGAGTACAAAACTATGACACAACCTTTATCGCTCGGCATTGCTGGGTTTTCTTACGCTGATTTATACAACACAAATCGTTTGAACGATTTATTGACCACGTTCGATGAATCGCTCAAATATCACGACGCTAATTTATTCGATTCCTACCTTTCGTATCGCAACACACAAGGCGCAG
>DALYHZ010000216.1:0-4483 GCA_031970635.1 Methylococcaceae bacterium
ATAAGCCGGATGCAAAATTGGCATTTGATTCGGTCGAATACATTATGCGTGATGTGAATTGGGGTTGGCTGGTGCGTTATATGCACTCAACAGGCGCATCGGCATTTTTTATTGTCATTTATTTGCACATGTTCCGAGGCTTGCTGTACGGCTCGTTCAAACAGCCGCGCGAATTGATTTGGATTTTCGGCATGTTGCTTTTTGTCGCGTTGATGGCAGAAGCGTTTATGGGCTATTTATTGCCATGGGGACAAATGTCTTATTGGGGCGCGCAAGTGATTATTTCGCTATTTAGCGCAATTCCTGTGATTGGTGATGAATTGTCTTTATGGATTCGTGGGGATTATGTTGTTTCCGATGCAACATTGAACCGTTTTTTTGCGTTTCATGTTATTGCTGTGCCATTGGTTTTAGTTTTACTTGTATTTATGCACATCGTGGCATTACATGAAGTCGGCTCAAATAACCCAGACGGCGTAGACATTAAAAAATCAAAAGATCCATGGGGACATCCAACGGACGGCATTCCTTTTCATCCTTATTACACAGTAAAAGATGTGGTTGGTGTGGCGGTGTTTATGATTTTCTTTGCCACCGTTATTTTTTACATGCCAGAAATGGGCGGTTACTTTTTGGAACATGCTAACTTTATCCCAGCTGACCCGATGAAAACGCCTGAACATATTGCGCCAGTGTGGTATTTCACGCCGTTCTATTCAATTTTGCGTGCGATTCCCGACAAATTCGCCGGTGTAATTGGCATGGGTGGTTCGATTGTGGTGTTATTCTTATTACCGTGGCTCGATCGCGGCAAAGTGAAATCGATTCGTTATCGCGGTGGCATTTACAAAAAAGCGTTGTTGTTATTTGTAATCAGTTTTATCTGTTTAGGCTATTTAGGTACACAACCTGTAACACCTTTAGCAACCACAATGGCGCGGATTTTTACAGCGATTTATTTTGGATTTTTCTTGTTAATGCCTATTTATACACGCTGGGAAAAACTCAAACCTGTACCAAGTCACGTTACGATGCAACCCACTTTAGAAGAACGTATCCCAGAATTGAAAGCATTATTTGAAGAAGTCACCGAAGTTAAAACCGAAGGCGAAATTTCAAAACGTAGCTTTAATCCAACAGGCGCGAAAAATGTTTTGATTCGCACGGCGAAAAATTTGAAAGAGAGCTTAGATTGATATGAAAAAATTACTTTCACTGTTTTTATTGTTACTCTCATTCAATGTGTTTGCTTCAGGTGGTGTGGAATTACAAGATGCCGATATTGATTTGAGCGATAAAATGTCGTTGCAACGTGGCGCGAAACATTTTGTGACGTATTGTTTAGGTTGTCATAGTGCGAAACAAATTCGTTATCTGCGAATTGCAAAAGATTTAGGGGTAGACGAAAAACATGTTCTAAAAGACATTGCGCCAGAAGGTGCAGGAATTTATGAACAATTGCACACAGCAATGAACAAACATGATGCCGAAAAATGGTTCGGCACACAGCCACCAGACTTATCGCTAATTGCGCGTTCGCGTGGTGCAGATTGGCTTTATAGCTATTTAAAAGGTTTTTATACGGATAAAAGTCGTCCGTTTGGCGTGAACAATGCCATTTTTGAAGATGTTGGCATGCCTAATCCGTTATGGCAATTACAAGGCGAACAAACGCCTGTGTTTACAACCGAAGGTGAAAAACGTGTTTTAGACAAGTTGGTAATTACAACGAAAGGTACACAAACCGCTCAAGAGTTTGACCAAACGGTTAATGATTTGGTGAATTTTTTAGTTTATGTGGGTGAGCCAGTACAGTTAGAACGGCAACAAATGGGTAAATATGTGTTGTTTTTCTTACTGATTTTCTTAGCAATTTCTTATTTGCTGAAAAAAGAATATTGGAAAGACGTGCATTAGCATCGTAATAGATTGAAAAACAAGGATGTTTTTCAATCCTGCCACGATAGTAATGCAATCGTGTATAATGCGACCATATTTTTATGGCTTCTCCTCCTAAAGGGGTTTTTTGTGACAAATCTAGCTACTCGTAAATCTGTTATGACTCTTTATTCTTCTCCTATTTGCGTTATGAGCCATTGCGCTCGTTTTGTATTACAAGAAAAAGGCATCGCTGCCGAAATTGAATATTATGACCCTGAAAATCCACCAAAAGATTTATTGGCGGATAATCCTAGCGGCGTTTCACCAACGTTAATTGAACGTGACTTGGTGCTTTATGATTCACGCATCATCATGGAATATTTAGATGAACGTTTTCCACATCCACCTTTGCATCAAATGGATCCTGTTTCGCGTGCAAATGCGCGGATGTTAATTAAACGTATTGACCAAGATTGGTATCAATTGCTTGATGATATTTTGCATACCGGCGAAAAAAAATCTGCAAAAGCAAAAAAAACTTTGCGTGAGAGTTTACTAAACGCTTCATCTGTTTTTGCCGCACGTCCTTATTTTATGAGTGATGAATTTTCGTTAATTGATTGCGTCGTTGCCCCATTGTTATGGCGTATGCCGAGTGTGGGGATTGATCTTACTGCCGCGCCTGATGATGTTATTAACAACTATGCGCAACGTATATTTAATCGCCCTGCATTTAGACGCAGTCTTAGTGAGGCTGAAAAAGAGATGGCGGACGTGTCAAAATGACCCCGTTAAAACCGTATTTAATCCGCGCGATTTATGAGTGGATTTTAGATAATAACCTCACGCCGCATTTGTTAGTTGATGCAAATAATCCAGCAGCTGTTTTGCCGATGCAATTTGTGCAAGATGGTCGAATTATTTTAAACATTCGCCCAGCGGCAGTTGATGCATTATCGTTAGGTGATGAGGCAATAGAATTTAATACCCGTTTTAGTGGTAAATCCACTTATATCCATGTTCCTATCACCGCAGTGTTGGCAATTTATGCTAAAGAAAATGGGAAAGGAATGGTGTTTGAAGTGGAAGATTCTCAAAATGATGAGCCACCACCTCCACCACAAGAACCACCAAAAACGAAAGCTAAACCGACGTTGCGCGTAGTAAAGTAACATACTATTTTTGAATGAAATAAAAAGGGCAATTACTTTAAGGTAACTGCCCTTTTTATGTATTACCAAGAACGATAACGCCGTTGAAAACGATGTGGGTGATATTCATGTTCCTCATATTCATAACTGCGGTAGCGGGGCAAAACTGGAACAGGCGTGTAATAGTTGTAGCTTCGTTGCGGATAAACGGGCGTGACCGTTGTATAACGTGGGTAAGCCGCATAAGGCGTATGATACACGCAACCACTTAACCCCAATAAACCAACACAAACTAAAACTAATCGTTTCATTTAAGTCACCTTGTTTATGATTTTACGAAATATTTATTTTTCTTCGTGGGCAACAAACAACGTCAAACATTCCAATTCACTTTCCGTATAGTTACTACGCGCTTCATTTAATTCTTTTGCTGAACCAAAGTCGTTTCGTAATTCTTCTAACGTTTTTTTCGGGTCGGCTGATTGTGTGAGTGTTAGCATTTTTGTGTAATTACGATAAGCCGTAAGCCTTGCAGGGTCAAATGCAAATAAACCTGCCATATTTTTTGACGATTCTTCTACAATACACGCCGCCATTTTATCTGCTGGAACATTGTAATCTTTTGAATCTTGCGTTTTTTGACCGCGTTCCACTTCGGCTAAAACAGCCGCTTCATAATTTTTTTTGTCGCTACAACCTGTAAGTAATAACGTGATAAGCGAAAATAATAAAAGTTTTTTCATGAATGTTGTCAGTAAATTAAAAATTAAGGGTTATAGCGTGACACGAATTTCTGTTGCACTTTGGTTTTCAATGTGAAAAGCGCGTAATTCCAAAATGCCTTTCGTGTTAAGCGAAATAATCAAATACAACGCATTTTCATAAGTTGCCGATTCTAAATCCAACGCTGACGGTAAAGCAGGCGCGTTAGGATGCGAATGATAAATCGCAAATAGCTCTTCACCTTGCTCGCGCATTTTTTTCATTGCAGTAATATGTTGTTTTGAATCAAGCAAGAAACGGTTATGAGGTTGCTCAGCAACATTATCAATGGGATAGCATCGCATTGGAACTCCATTTTTACTACTTACCAAACCGCAAATTTCAGCATCGGGTGAAATCTGTGCAAAATGCAACAATTTGCTGGCTAATTTGCGTGGCAGTTTAATGTCTGTCGTCATAATTTTCTCGGTAAATAAAATGTAACGCTGTTTAGCATAACCGAATGTGAAAATTTCCAAAGCAGTTTTTTAATTCGTACCATTTTTTTTCTTAAACAAAAATTTTCGTAACTCTTCAATTGCTAACATTCCCACCGCAAAAGGTAAAATCATTAGCCATGATTGTTCGTTTAATGGTGCAGTGCTGAAAATAAAATTTCCCCATGGCGTATAAATAATTGCAAAAATCAAAGAAAGTTGTAGTAGAAAACTCCAAATTATCATTGAGTT